>JBOHWA010000147.1:0-1542 GCA_050735855.1 Binatia bacterium | reverse complement strand
GGGTGTGTGTGGCGGTGGCCGGCGCGGTCGTCGCGGTGCGCGTCGGCGTCAGTGTGCGCGTCGGCGGCAGCGTACGCGACGCCGTCGCCGTCGGGCTGGCCGTCCGGGTGAGGCTCGGGGTCGGTGTCAGGCTGATGGTGGCGGTGGCCGACGGCGTCTCGGTGGCGGTGCGGGTGGGCGTCGCCGGCGGCGGCGTGAAGGTCGGGGGCGGCGGGCCGGCGGCGACGCGCAGCACCATCTCGCGCAGTGGCCCGAGCAGGCCGGATTCATCGCGCACCTGCACGCGCAGGCGGGTGTCGCCGTTGGCGAACGCCATCGAGGCGGTGACCAGGACGCAGAACTGGGCGCGCGTGTCGGTGGCGACGAAGTTGAGCTGGCCGAAGCTGTCCTGCGTGCAGGCGGCGGGGCGCCGCGTGGCCACCTCGAAGCGGCAGGCGAAATCGTTGATCGTGTTGGTGATCCCCTGCGTCAGGGCGAAATCCGCGCCGTCGACCGACGGCACGCCGAACTCGTCGCACACCTCCGCGCTGCCGTCGCCGAGCGGCCGATCGACGATGATCTGAAAGTCGGGCCGCCGCGCCGGATCGCCGGGGTTGCTGTTGAAGACGGTCGTCCCCACCGACGAACCGGTCGGCGCGCCGGCCGCCTCGACCACCAACAGGAAGCCGAAGCCGGCGTTGCGGAAGTAGACCGGCGTCCCGTCTTCCAGATTGCCGAGCGAGCGCGCCGGCTGGCCGTCGGGGCTGGCGATGCCGATGTAGGTGATGCGCGGGCCGGACGCGTAGGCGATCAGATCGGCGGCGGAGACGATGCCGTCGCGATTGATGTCGATCGCCGCGCACGCGGGCGCCGCGTCGCTGAAGAGCTGTTGCGCGACCGCGGCGCGATCGGCCTCGGTCACCGAGCCGTCGCAGTTGGCGTCGCGCGACCCCTGCGCCAGCGCCGCCGGGGCGGACAGCAACCACAGGGCCAACGTCAGCCGGGCGACCGCGCGCCGGGCCTGGCCCGGCCGGGGATGGGAGGGAGGGCGCATGCCTTGCACGAAGGGACCATGCGGAAAGATGCGGTGCAAGCGCAGAAACCTGCGGCGGAGAGAGGCGTGACCGGCGACCAGTGACCGGGCGTTGCCCAAGAAAGCAGAGGGCAACAACGGATTACGCGGATAACACGGATTTCTGAGCCCTACGCCGTGAAATCGATCCAGTCCGCGCAATCTGTTGTTGGTTTTCTGAGTTCGTAGGCAGAGCCCAGTGACCGCGACCCGTGACGGCTGGTCAATGAGCCGGCAGGCGGTGACACCGGAGCAACGGCACGGCCCTCACTCTTGCCACCACGCTACCGGTCTGGTCACCGGGCTTTGCCCAAGAAATCGAGCCGAGCCGCTCAACCCATTGCTGCGGCGACATCGAGGGTCCCTTCCCCCCTTGCGGGGGAAGGACAGGATGGGGGGGTTGCTCGAGCCCCAACGTTTCCTTTCTCGCGGACTTCCCCCCAACCTGTCCCTCCCCCGCCAGGGGGGTAGGGACCTCGGGATCAGCGCCC
>JBOHWA010000146.1:0-6227 GCA_050735855.1 Binatia bacterium | reverse complement strand
TTGCTGATCGAGTAGCGCATGTCGGCGATGCCGCCCTCGTAGATGAGGTCGACGATGAGCTTCACTTCGTGCAGGCACTCGAAGTACGCCATCTCCGGGCTGTACCCCGCCTCGACCAGGGTTTCGTAGCCGGCGCGGATCAGCTCGGTCAGCCCACCGCACAACACCGACTGTTCACCGAACAGGTCGGTTTCGGTCTCTTCCTTGAAACTGGTCTCGAGCACCGCCGCGCGCGTCCCACCGATCGCCTTGGCATACGCCAAACCGATGGCGCGCGAGTCGCCGCTCGGATCCTGCTGGATCGCCAGCAGACACGGGACGCCGCGCCCCTTCTCGTACTCGCCGCGCACCAGGTGTCCGGGCCCCTTGGGCGCCACCATGAACACGTTGATGCCGGGCTGCGGCACGATGCCCTTGAAGTGGATGTTGAAGCCGTGCGCAAAGGCCAGATACTTGCCATCGGTCATGCCGGCGGCGATCTCGGCCTGGTAGAGTTCGGCGCCGAGCTCGTCGGGGACGAGCATCATCACGACGTCGGCCGCCTTGGCGGCCGCGGCCGGCTCCATCACGTCGAAGCCGGCGGCGACGGCCTTCGGCCACGATCCGCCGCCCTTGCGCAGGCCGATGATGACCTTGATACCGCTGTCGCGCAGGTTGTTGGCGTGGGCGTGCCCCTGGCTGCCGTAGCCGATCACAGCCACCGTCCTGCCCTTCAGTGCATTCAGGTCGGCATCCTTGTCGTAGAAAATCTTCATGCGACTCGCTCCTTCCCGCCCCGGGCACCGCGCATGAGCTGCATGCCGCGATGCATGGCCACCTTTCCGGTGCGGGCGATTTCCTTGATCCCGAGCGGTCGAAGGAGCTCGAGCAAGGCGGTGATTTTGTCTTCGGTTCCGGTGACTTCGATGAGATACGACTGCGGGCTGACGTCGATGACCTTGCCGCGAAAGATGTCGACGATGTTCATCACCTCGGCGCGCGTCTGCTGATCGGCCGTCACCTTGATCAGCGCCAGCTCGCGCTCGACGTGGCTCGCCTCGGTGAAATCCATGACCTCGATGACGCTGACCATCTTGTTGAGCTGCTTGTTGATTTGCCCCAGCGCCTGGTCGTCTCCGCGGGTCACCAAGGTGATGCGCGACACGACGGGATCGAGCGTCTCCGCGACGGTCAGGCTCTCGATGTTGAAGCCACGCCCGCTGAACAAGCCAGCGACGCGCGCCAGCACGCCGAACTCATTTTCGACCAGAACGGAGATGGTATGACGCATTTGAGGCCTTTCGCCACGCGAGGCCGCGCGGCGTGAGCTGGCGCGGTGGGAATCGCGCCCGAGGAAGCGAGCGGTGGAACAGCGGTGAAAGGACGCGTGCGATGCTCTAGCGGTAACGCTCCAGCAGTTCCATCATGCGATCCTTGCCCGCTAGTTTGATCTTCTGGATCCGCTTCTTCTCGAGATCTTCCTCCGGCGTCAGGAAGTGCTTGTGCTGCAGCGACGCCAATTGCTTCTCGAGGGTCAGATGCTCCTCGTAGTAGCGTTTGAGGTCCGGATCCCGATCCATAACTGATCGGATCAGCTCTTCTTCGTGCTTTTCCATCGCTGTGACTCCACCGGAGGTGCGGTCGAGACTTAGCTCACGACCCACCCCCTGTCAATTTTTCCACACCCCTGCCGCCGCGTGCCTTCCGCGCTGCACCTCAGCCTCGGAAAGTCGGCAATAGAACGGTTCGAGCAGGGCGAGATCGTCCACGCCGCGCCGCATCGCGAGCGCCATGCCCATGCGCGCCACGACGGCTCCGCTAGGTGGAAGATCCGCAAAGTAGACCATCGTGACGCGAGACCCAAGCCGCGCCGACCACACTGCTGCGTAGGCGTCGACCCCGTCCCCGAGCAGTGTGCATGGCCCCTCGAGGCGCGCCGCGAACTCCTCTGGCGTGACCGCCACCCCGGGCTCTTCGCAGACCAGCTCGTCCCCGCGCCAATGGAAGATTGCGCCGTAGACCTGGCCTTTGCGCGCATCGAGCACCGGGCACACGGCGCCCGCGCGCGGACCGGCGGTGCGCGCATAGGCCTCGAGCGTCGGCACGCCGAGGATCGGCCGGTCGGCGGCGAGAGCGAGCCCCTTGGCAACGCTCAGCCCGATGCGCAGCCCGGTGAACGATCCCGGTCCGATCGACACGGCGAGCAGGTCGACCCCGGCGAGGTTCGCCCCGCCGGAGGCGAGCACGGCGTCGATCAGCGGTAGCAGGATCCGCGCATGGTTGCCCTTTGGGGGCGCAGCCTGCTCGCTGCTGGTTGCGTCGGCACTGACCAGTCCGACGCTGGCGACTGCGGTGGTGGTCTCGATCCCCAGCACGCGCACGCGCGTTCAGCCCCACCCGCGGATGACGCGCAAGATGTCGTTGTAGAACGCGAACGCCATGAGCCCGAGGAGGATGACCAGGCCGACCTGCTGGGCGATCTCGCGGTGGCGGATGTCCAGCGGCCGCCGCATGACCGCCTCGACCAGGAAGAAGAGCAGGTGACCGCCGTCGAGAATCGGAATCGGCAGCAGGTTGAGGATGCCCAGGTTGATGCTGATGACGGCCATGAAGAGCAGCAACGACTCGAGCCCGACCTGCGCCTGCTGCCCCGCGGCTTGCACGATCAGTATGGGTCCACCGATGTCCTGGGCCGGAATCTTGCCCTGGAAGATCTTCACGACACTCATGATCAGCGTCTCGATCCAGAACATCGTCTGGCGCGCCCCGGCGGCGATCGCCTCGATAGGACCGACGTCTTCCTGGGTGAAGCCGCGCTCGATGCCGATCACGTACGCCTGGCCGATCACCTCGCCGAAGATGTTCTTGTCGGGCTTGGCCTCCGGCGTCACCGTCAGTTCGAGCACCGCGTCGCCACGGCGCACCGCCAGGGCGACGGGTGCGCCCTCGCTGGCGCGAATGGCGCTCGACAACTCGTCCCAGCTCGCGATCGGCTTGCCGGCCACCGCCGTCATCACGTCGCCGGCCTCGAGCCCGGCCCGCGCGGCCGGCATGTCGGGCATCACGCCGCCGACCTGCGCGAGGTCGCTCGGCACGCGCTGGCCGTACACCGCCAGCACCATGGTGAAGGCCAGGAAGGCGAAGATCAGGTTGAAGACCGGCCCGGCGATGACGATGGCGACCCGTTTCCACACGTTCTGGTGGGAGAACGAGATGCGCGGATCGACCGGTTCGGTCGCATCCGGATCCTCGCCGACCATCTTGACGTAGCCGCCGAGGGGAATCGCGCTCAGGACGTACTCGGTGCCGTTGACCGTCCGGCCGAACAGCCGCGGACCGAACCCGACGGAGAACTTCAGCACCCCGACCCCCGAGCGTTTGGCCACGATGAAGTGGCCGAACTCGTGGACGACGATCAGAACTCCGAGAACGATGATGGCGGCGAGAAGTCCCATACTGCGAACCGCGTCAGACGTGGTCCCTACGACGCCACATAGTAGTACAGGAGGGTGACTGGGAAAAGCAGACTATCGATGCGGTCGAGGACGCCGCCGTGCCCGGGCAGGATCCAACCGGATTCCTTGGCGCCAAAGGTGCGCTTCATCACCGATTCGCCGAGGTCGCCGATCTGGCCGATCACCCCCATCACGGCCGCCAGCGAGAGCATTTCGACCCAACTGTGGGCCGGCAGCAGGATCAGCTTGGCCGCCACGCCGGCAATGAGGCTGCAGAAGACGATCCCGAGCGCGCCCTCGACGGTCTTGCCAGGACTGACATGCGGAATGAGCTTGCGTCGACCGTAGGCGTGGCCGATGAAATAGCCGCCGGTGTCGCCGGCCATACCGACGGCGATGACGAAGGTGACCCAGTGCGGGCCGTCCGCCAACCAGTGCAGCCAGTAGAAGTGCGGGAGCAGGAGCGCGGCATACAACACGCCGATGGTCATGACGCCGACGTCAGCCAGACCGGCGTCGAGGTCCCGGCGCGCCAGCACCACATAGACGAGCCCGCCGATGATCAACAGCGAGAGGGCCGCGCTCAGATGCCGCCCGGGGGCCGGACTGCTGAGCGCCGCGGCGACCACCACCGCGCCGAGGATCACGGTGATCGCGCGCGGGCCCAGCCGGTCAGCGAACGCCAGGCCCGCATACTCCAGCAAGGCCAGCATGGACAGGGTACCGACGACCCCTCCCCAACCCCATGAGGGCGCGAGGTAGATCAGGGCCAGGAGCAGGGGAATCGCAACCGCAGCGGTAGCCAGCCTAGCGCGCAGCACCGGCGCGTTCCCCTTCCTGCTGCTGCTCGCGGGTCCGCCCGAAGCGCCGCTCGCGCTGCTGGAAATGCACCAGCGCGCGGATGAACTCCGCCTCACGGAACTCGGGCCACAGCGTGTCGGTGATGTAGAGCTCGGTGTAGGCCGATTGCCAGAGATAGAAGTTCGAGATGCGCATCTCGCCGCTCGTGCGGATCAACAGGTCGGGGTCGGGCAGTCCAGCAGTGCCCAATTGGTCGGCAAACAGCTGCTGGTCGATGGCGTCGGGTGCCAAGCGTCCGGCCGCCACCTCGGCGGCGAGGCGACGCGCGGCCTCGACGATGTCCTCGCGGCCGCCATAGCTGACACAGAGGCCGACGGTGAGGCGCCGATTGTCGCGCGTCAGCTCGATGACATGCGCCAACTCGCGCTGGACCGCCTCGGGCAGGCGGCGGAGGTCGCCGATGGCGAGGACGCGCACTTCGTTCTTCATGAGCTTCTTGATCTCGGTGCGCAGATAGCGGCGCAGCAGGCCCATCAACGCGGTCACCTCACGCGGCGGGCGCTGCCAGTTCTCCGTCGAGAACGCGAACAGGCTCAGATACGGGATGCCGAGACGGCGCGCCGTCTCGACCACCGCGCGCACGGAATCCTTGCCGCGGCGATGGCCTTCGATGCGGGACAGCCCGCGACGCTGGGCCCAGCGCCCGTTGCCGTCCATGATCACCGCGACATGGCGCGGCAGGCGCGCCATGTCGAGCTCGGAGGTGTCGAGCTCCGGCACGACTCACACCTCCATGATCTCTTCTTCTTTGGCCTTCAGCACCTTATCCAGACGCTCGGTGTAGTCCTTGGTGAGCTCCTGGGTCTTCTCCTGCCCGCGGTGCAGATCGTCTTGCGTGATGTCGCCGTCCTTCTCGATTTCTTTCAGCAGATCGTTGGCGTCGCGGCGGTGGCTGCGCAGCGACACACGGAACTCTTCCGCCACTTTGCGAATGTGCTTCACGAGGTCGCGGCGCCGCTCTTCGGTGAGCTCGGGGATAGGCACGCGAACCAACTTGCCGTCATTCTGCGGCATCAGGCCGAGGTCCGACTGCATGATGGCGCGTTCGATCTCGTTGATCGCGCTGCGGTCGAAGGGCTGGATGACCAGCAAGCGCGGCTCGGGCGCGCTCAACGTGGCGAGCTGATTGAGCGGGGTCTTGGCGCCATAGTACTCGACGGTGATCCCCTCGAGCAGCGCCGTCGAGGCCCGCCCGGTGCGCGTGCGCGACATCTCGCGGCGCATCGCCACGATGGTCCCTTCCATCTCTTTGCGGAGGTCCGCCACGACGTCGTCGGTGGTTGCCATCAATGCACCAGGGTGCCGATCGCCTCGCCGCTCACCGCGCGGTGGATGTTCCCGTGGACCGTCATGTTGAACACCATGATCGGCAACGCGTTCTCCATGCAAAGGGTCACCGCCGTGGCATCCATCACCTTGAGCCGCTGGCGCAGGAACTCGTTGTAGCTCAACTCGGTAAAGCGCTTGGCATCGGGTTGCAGCTTGGGATCGGCGTCGTACACCCCGTCGACCTTGGTCGCCTTGAGGATCACCTCGGCCCCGATCTCCGCCGCCCGCAAGCTGGCCGCCGTATCGGTGCTGAAGAACGGGTTGCCGGTGCCGGCCGCGAAGATGACGACGCGCCCCTTCTCGAGGTGGCGCATCGCGCGGCGGCGGATGTACGGCTCGGCGATCTGGCGGATCTCGATCGCCGACATGACCCGCGTCGTCACGTTGAACCGCTCCAGCGCGTCCTGCAGGGCCAGGGCGTTGATGACGGTGGCCAACATGCCCATGTAGTCACCGGTGGCGCGATCGGTTCCCGCCGCAGCGCCACTGACCCCGCGGAAGATATTGCCGCCGCCGATGACCAGCGCCAGCTCCAGCCCAAGGCTCCGCACGTCGCGAATCTCTCCGGCGATCGACTGCAGCACCCGGTTGTCGATACCGTAC
>JBOHWA010000145.1:0-3134 GCA_050735855.1 Binatia bacterium | reverse complement strand
GCGCCGGGGGGGAGGCGGGGGGCTCGTCGCGAGCACGGCGCCGAGGGACCGGCGCCCTCCAGGCCGTGGCCGGTTCGTTGGCGGAGACTGCCCCAGGGTTACGGGCGCCCAGCCAAGTCGATCACCGCCGCCAGCTCCGGCACGCTGCTCCTCCCCCCCAGCGTACCGCAGGCCAGCGCCGCGGCGGCGCTGGCGAAGCGCAGGGCGGCGGCGGCCGGCCAGGCGTGCAGCAGGCCGTAGACGTAGCCGGCGTGGAAGAGATCGCCGGCCGAGGTCGTATCGACGACCGGAACGCGAAACGCCGGGGTGTAGATGAACGCGCCGGCGGTGTATGCCAGGGCGCCGCCGGCGCCGAGGGTGGCGGCCGCCAGGGCGGGGCCGCGCTCGGTGATGCGGCGCAGGGCGGTGCGCAGGTCGGCGGCGCCGGTGTGACGCTGCGGAAAGCGATCGGAGACCACGGCGGCGTCGGTCAGGGCCAGCAGCGCGTCGGTGCGCGCGCCGGGCTCGTCGACATCGAGCACCACCAACGAGCCGGCGGCGTGGGCCCATTCGGCGGCGAGCAGGGCGGTGCCGACGTCGTCGGCGTCGAGCAGCAGCACCCGGCCGCCGGCCAGCACGCCGCGGTCGAGTTGCGCGGCCGCGAGCGGCAGCTCGGCGGGGCGATCCCAGAGCACGGTGCGCGCGCCGCTGACCGCGTCGACCAGGATGACCGAGGTCTGGCTGGCGCACGGTTGGACGCGGCAGCCGCTCAGGTCGACGCCGGCGGCCTGCAGGTCGACGCGCTGCGCCCGGCCGCCGGCATCGTCGCCGAATGGGCCGACGTAGGCGGCGCGCAGCCCCCAGCGCTGCAGGGCGACCAGCGCGGTCGGGACCTGTCCGCCCGGCAGGTGGCGGTAGGCGCGCAGGCGCTGCTTGCCGTCGGCGCCCGGGGGGCGATCGACGACGCAGACCTGGTCGGCGGTATTGAAGCCGAAGCCGACCACATCGAAGGGCGCGTCGGCGCGCAGCGCGGAGGACATCGCCGCGGCGGTCTCAGGGGCGCGCCGCGATCCCCGCGGCATCCGGCGCGGCCGGGTCGCCGCTGATCGCGCCGGCGACCGCGATGCGCAGCACCGGGTGCTGGGCGCTGGTGGTCGGCACGCGCACGGTGGTCTGAAACGGCCCAGGCGGCGCGCCGGCGGCGGTGCCGATGCGCAGGGTTGCGGGAGCACCATCGGCGGCGTCGAGCAGCTCGATGGCCAACAGCGCGCTGTCGCCGAACGGCGCGCCGAAGCGGATCGCGCTGGTGCCGGCGAGCAGGGTGACGTCGCGCAGCGCCGCCGCGCCGGCCGGCACGCTGCCGAGGTAGACCTGCGGTGGCTCGGCGACGACGTCGAGGGCGACCTCGCCGCTGAGGCTCAACACGACGGCGCGCTGTGTCGGGTCGTCGCTGTAGACCGTCACCGTGCGGCGCTGCGCACCATGCGCCGCGTCGGTTTCGCAGCGCAGCCGCACCACCCCGCTGCCGCCCGGCGCCACCACCGTGCCGCCGGCCAGCGTCGCCGTGCAATCGCAGGCCGTGCGCAGCTCGATGATCGTCAGGTCGGTGCCGCCGCGATTGGCGAAGGCGAACTCGCGCTCGACCGGCGTCCCCTGCGGCAGCCTGCCGAAGTCGAACGCCGTGGTGCCGAGCTCGAGGCGCGGCGGCGCCTTGGGCGGCGTGTCGACCGGGACGCAGCCGGCAATGGCCAGCAGGGCGGCGACGAACGAGCGGCGCACGGCCTCCCACCCTGCCATGGAGCGCGACCGGTTGGCTCGTGCATTGAGTCCGGGGTGCTGATCCCAGGGTCCCTTCCCCCCTTGCGGGGGAAGGACAGGATGGGGGGTTGCTCGAGTCCCGACCGTCGTCTACTCGCGCACGTCCCCCCATCCTGTCCTTCCCCCGCAAGGGGGGAAGGGACCTTGGGATCGGCGCCTTCCCACTGGCGCACGTGCGGACCGGCTGCGGGGCGCTGCGAATCCGGGCGGGAAGGCGCCCGCGTGCGCTGTCGCGCTGCTGCTGTCGCTCCTCGTGCTCACGGTCGCCGCCCGCGCCGGGGTCGCGACCCCCGCGGCCGACAGCGCCCCCGTGCGGCTGGCCACCAGCGTCGAGCCGAAGGCGGCGACCATCGGGACGCCGCTGCGCTACACGCTGCGCATCGAGGCCGACAAAGGCACCGAGCTGATCGTTCCCGAGCTCGCCGGGCAGATCGGCGAGTTTCAGGTCACCGACTTCGGCAGTACGGCGCCGCGCGAGGAGCAGGGTCGTGTCGTGCTCGAGCGCTGGTACACGCTGGTCACCTACACCGCCGGCGCCGCGACCATCGCCGGCCCGACCGTGCAGTATCGGGTGCCGGGCGGCGAGCTGCTGAGCCTCGCGGCGCCCGACGCGGCCGTCGCCGTCGAGAGCCTGCTCGACGCCCCCGACGCACAGCGCAGCGACGACGTGCGCGACATCAAGCCGCCCGTCGCCGTGCCGCGCGACTACACGCCGTTGCTCTGGATCGCCGCCGCCGGGCTCGCCGTGATCGGCCTGGGGGTGCTGTGCTATCGACTGCTCAGGCGGCGGCGGCGGCCGGTGGTGGTCGTGCCGCCGCGCCCGGCGCACGAGATCGCCCTGGAGGCGCTCGCCCGCCTGCGTGATGCGCACCTGCTCGAGGACGGCTTCGCCGCCGAGTTCTACGTCCGCCTGTCGGGCATCGTGCGCGGCTACCTCGAGGGCCGCTTTCATCTGCGCGCGCCGGAGATGACCACCGAGGAATTCCTGCAGGCGGCGCAGCGCGACCCGCAACTCAACCCCGGCCAGCGCGGGCTGCTCGGCCAGTTCCTGTCGGAAGCCGACCTGGTCAAGTTTGCCCGCCACGTGCCCGCCGCGCAGGATGCCGAGCGCGCCTACGGCGCGGCGCGCGAGTTCGTCGAATCCACCGCTCCTGCCATGGAGGTTCCGCGTGCAGTTGCATGACCCCTGGGCGCTGCTGCTGCTGTTGCTGATCCCGCTGCTGCTGCGCCGCCGCCGCGCGGCGGTGCCCGCCGTGCGCTATCCGGTGGTCGGGGTGCTGCGCGCCATCGGCGCCGGGCGCCGGGCGCACTGGCGGTGGGTGCTGCCGGCGCTGCGC
>JBOHWA010000144.1:0-6872 GCA_050735855.1 Binatia bacterium | reverse complement strand
GACCGGCGCCCTCCACCGGGCTGCCGCTCGCCGGCAGACCGACTACGCGGCGGGTTGGCGCCGGCCTGGAGGCCGGCATCGCCTTGCATGCCGTCGATGAGGTAAGGCCCGGGCACCTCGGCTTTGTTGAGCAACGGTGGGAAGGGACCCAATGCGCTCCCGCGCTACGCAATGGCAGGCTGGCGAATGCCTTGAAGGGGCGGCGTCTGGACTGGCGGTCCCCAGACGGCTGGTCGTCGGCATCCCGACCAGGAACGAGGTGGCCACCGTTGGGGCGGTCACGGCGACGGTCGATCGCGGCTTGTCCGCGGCGTTTCCCGCCGCAGCCTCGGTCATCGTCAACGCGGACAACGGCAGCGCCGACGGGACGCGCGAGGCGTTTCGATCCGTTCCGACCCGTGCACGCAAGATAGCGATCGACACGGGCGCCGGCGTCACCGGCAAGGGCAGCAATGTCTTTGCGATTCTCGAGTTCGCCGCGTCGATTGACGCCGACGCGGTGTGTCTGATCGACGGCGACCTGCGCTCGATCGAGCCGCACTGGGTCAGCGCGCTGATCGATGCCAGTCTGCGCACCGCCGACGCCACCTTGGTGACGCCGGAGTACGCGCGCAGCCGCTACGAAGCGAACACGACCAATCACGTCGTCGTACCGTACTTGCATGCGGCGTTCGGGCTCGATGTGCGTCAGCCGATCGGCGGCGAGTTTGCCATGAACGCGGCGCTCGTCGACGCCGCCCTGACCTGGTCACGGGCTGAAAGCACGCACCTCTACGGCATCGACGTCTGGCTCACGGTCAACACGGCGCTGCACCGTCTGCGCCTCGAGCAGGTGCACCTCGGTCGCAAGATGCACAGCCCGACCTTTCCGAAGATCTTCCAGTTGGGCCAGCAGGTGCTCGATGCGCTGTTCCGTCTGATGATGGAGCACCGCCCGGCCGCACCGAGGGTCGCCGGCGCTGGTCTGTCTGCGCATGCCCACGTCGAGCTGTGCGACGGCAGCCCCACGCCGGCGCTGATCGACCCGGTGGTGCGACGCGCATCCGACTACGTGCGCATGCACTGGGCCGACCTGGTGGACATCTTCCCGGCGCTGCACGGCATGCCGCGCCCACGCCGGGGACACTTGCCCGACCTGCGCACAGACGTCTGGTGCGAGATTCTGGCGCAGGCGTATGCGCAGCTCGATGCGGACGGTTTCCGCCGCGTGCGCGACCACCTCGTCGGTCTCTTTCCGGCGCGGGTGATCAGTTGGTGGCACGAGATCGAAGGCCGGTCGGCGACGCAGGTCGACGCCCTGTTGTGTCGGCAGAACCGACGGCTGGCGGAGCTCTTCGCCACGCGCGACCTGCCGGATGATCCGCAGCGTGTCGGTGATCCGGCCTTGATCGCGGGGCCGTGGGCGGTGACGGGTGCGAGCGGACGCTAAGGCTGCTCACGCCGACCGTCTGACAGCCGCACTTCTCGAATGGCGGCGACCCGCTGATGGACCGTGGCGCGGGCTTCCGGCTTGAGCGCTTTCCACCACGCGTGTTGGGATGTCTGTTCCGGCCAGACACGGTGCAGCGCAACGCGCACGGGCTCGTAGAAGCCCGGCCACTGTTCGGCGATGGCCGCAAAGACGGCGACGTCTTCGGAGTGCGGAACGCCCGCCCAACCGCCGCAGGCGCGCAGCACGTTGGTGCGGACGATGGCTCCCGCCGAGCAATAGAACGGGAATGAATCGTTCTGCTCGAACAAACGGTGCACCGCGCCCGGCGGGATGACCCCGGGTGAAAGGTCGGGGCTCACCCCCGTCATCGATCCGTCGCCGCCCAGCTCGCCAACCTGTGCGATGGCCCACCTCGTGCCGGATCGGCTGAGCGCCCTGGTCAATGTCGCGCAACCGTCGGGCAGCAGGACGTCGTCATGGTCCAGCGTCAGGACCGCGTCTCCGCGCACACGCGTCAGCGCCAGGTTCCTGGTACCGGCAATGCCGGCGCGCAAGGCCTTGCCGTCGTATCGAACGCGCGCGTCGCCCGAGAATTCCCGACCCAGTGCCACCCCATCGTCCTCCTGGATCACCCACTCCCATTCCCAATCGCCCAGGCCGCGCTGCGCCTTGAGGGCTTCGTATGCCGCACCGAGATGCGTCGCCGATGGGGCCCACGCGGCAGTGACGATCGACAATAGCGGCATGTCTCTCCTCGTGAATCCGATGTGCTTGTGACGTGTCCCCCGCGCAGAAGACTACAACAGCCACCGGCTAGTCGACGCCGCCGTCCGGCCGGGGGGCTCTGCCGGCCCTGCCGTCGCCATCGGCGGCGCACGGGTTGCGCTCGAGGTGGAGGCGGAGGATGCGCTGCACCTCGGCGATGACCTCCGGCTTCGATTGCATCGAGTGCTCGGAGTTGACGATCAGCTCCGACTCGACGCCCTCGATGTGGGCGCTGCGATACTTGACCACGCCGTCGCCCTGCTGCTCCAGCGGCGGGTCGCCGGTGGCGCCGATGATCGAGTTGACGGCGACGTCGGGCGACACCGGAATCTTGGCGATGGCGAGGATGAACGGGTGGCCCGGCGACATGTTGTCGATGCTGGTCGGCAGGTTCTGCAGTTTCGCCTTCTGCGCGACGTTGCTGCTCAGCAGGCCGACGCCGGCGGTCGCCAGTGCGGCCGGGAAGGTGATGAGACGCTGGGCCAGGCGGCGCACCAAGCTCGGGCCGGCGAGGTAGCTGCCGCGCTGCGGCGTGGCGATGAAGACGACGCGGCGGACGAAGGGCAGGGGCTCGACGAAGACGACCTCCTTCAGCACGGCGCGCGTCTCCTCGGGCATGTCGGCCTGCTCGAAGGGCTCGTCGCTGATGTTGCGCCAGAAGAGATCGCCGGAGTGGACGGCGGTCAGCTTGGTCAGCAGGCCACCCTGGCTGTGGCCGATGACGACCATGTCGTCGAGGCAGGGGTCGGGCGCCTCGGCCTGCAGGGCGGCGACGGCGCCGGTCAGGGCGGTGCGCAACTGCATCGCCGAGTAGAGGATCGGCTGGCCGCTGTCGTAGGCAAAGAGCCAGAACTCGAAGTGCTCGCGGATCAGCGGGTCGGTGTCGAGGTCGTTGACCAGGTTGGCCCAGACGCTGAAGTTCGAGGCGGTGCCGTGCACCAGCACGACCGGGATGCGCCCGCGGCGGTGCGGTTCGCGACCGGCCAGGGCGGTGGCGGTGACCGGCGTCTGCAACGCCGCGCCGAGGAAGCGGCCGAGCTCCGTCTTCCACGGCTGCGCATCGTTCAGCGCCAGCGCCAGCGCTGCGGTCGGTTCCTGCGCCAGCGGCACGGCGCGGCCGTCGATCGTGGTCGCATGCTGGGCGGTGGCGGCGAAGAGCTCCAGGTCGCCGGTCAGCTGGTCGCCGAGGATCTGCCGGGTGGGGTCGGGGATGCGCAGCAGCATGGTCACCGGGACGCGGACATTCGGCCCGACGATGAAGGCTTGCGGCGTGGTGGTCGGCGCGAGCGGCCGGCTGGCGGCGGCGAGCGGCGCGCCGATGCCGGGCTGGCGGTAGCGATTGCGGAAGCCGATCACCTCGACGTCGGCGGCGGGGGTGAACTTCACCAACTGGCGGTTGCCCCAGAGCAGTTGCTGCTCGTCGAAGCTGACGACGATCTGGCCGAACGGCAGCGCGTAGCTGCCGCCGGCGACGTCGACCAGGTCGGCGTCGGCCGAGCGGAAGGCCTCGGTCAGCGCCCGCCCGTACAGGTCGACGGCGCTCTGCGTACGCGGATCGAAGAGCGCGCCGCCGGCGTCCGCGCCGCCGGGGAACAGATACGCATACGCGTACAGCGCCGCGGCGAGATAGTGCGGCCTGCCGCCGCCGTGCTCGGCATAGAAGACGGAGAGCTCGGCGAGCGAGTAGAGGTCATCGCGATTGAGGGCGCCGATCAGCAACTTGACGCGCAGCGCGGCGAGGGTGGCGTTGGGGTCGGCGGCAAACGCCTCGGTCAGGTTGTGCCGGCGCAGCATGATCTGCGACGTGTTGCTCAGCTCGCCGCCGGCCAGCACGTTGTCGTTCACCGAGTGATACACCGCCTCGGGCGAGGCGCGCCGCACGCCGAACGGCGCGGCGCAGCCGGCGGCGGCGAGACAGGAAGTCAGCAGGACGGCGCGCGCGGCAATGGTGAGACGGTTCGACATGCGGCCTCCCTACCAGGGTCTCCACTGCGGGAAGCCCAGGGTCATTCCGAAGCGAACGGTGGTCTGCGGCGCGACCGGCGCGAACTGTCGATACGCCATCCACTCGCCGCTGACGAACAGGTTGACGGGCGGCCAGTCCTCGTGCAGGAACACCCGCCCCAACCCGAAGCTCACGGGCAGGAGCGTCGCCGTCCCGGTCCGCCAGCTGGTGATCCAGGTGGCGTCGGCGGACCGCAGGTAGAAGCCGCGCCCGATGTAGACGGCCAGGATCGGTTGCACCAGCAACGTGCTGAGCGGTTGGCGATTGTGCTCCGTGTAGGCGAAGGAGATGGGATTCTGGATGAGCGTACCGAGCAGGACGCCCGGAATGCCCTTGTAGATGGCGGCGAAGGCGGGGCCGACCTGCCAGGCGCCCTGTCCGGCGGTGCGGTGGGTGGCGGTCGGAAAGACGAAGACCGGCCCCAGCGCCATCGTCAGCCCACTGGAGCGCTTCGGCCACGGCGAGACGACCAGGTCGAGCAACGCCGAGTCACCGAGCTCGGTGCGCGTCGCGCTCCCACGGCCAGTGGGGACCGTCTCGAGGTTCAGCGAGGGGCGCAGCAGCTGGACAAACGGAAAGAATGCGAAGCGCGGCAGGCGGGGTACGATCGCCCGGATGTTGACCTCGTTGCCCGGCGCGTCGGTGCCGTAGATCGACGGCGTGTACGAGTCGCGCACGAAGAGCTGCGGCAGCGTCGTCAGCGGGTCGGTGAACTCCGCGACCAGCTTGGCCAGCGCCGGGTTCTTCGCCGCCGGGGCCTCGACCGGCGCGGCCGGCTCCGCCGCGCGCGCGGCCGGCCCTTCCTCCTGCGCCGCGATGTGCAGCGGCCCGCCGAGCAGGGCCAGCGCCAGGCAGGCGACGTTCAGGCGGCCGCCGGCTCTCGCAGCGCGCATCAGGACGACCGTTGACCCAACCTGCCGTGCGGCGCTCAGCCGGCTTTGCCGAAGTCGCGCGAGTACCAGCGACCGGGGCGCAGCCGCACGACGATCTCGTCGGTACCGTTCGGCCGCGTGTTGTCGACGTAGGCGTCGCCGACCTCGGCGCCGAGATACTTGCGCACCACCGGCTTCAGGTCGCGCGCCACGTCGGCCGGCTCGGCCGCCACGACGCGGCCCTGCACGCTGACGTACTTCGGCGGCAGCTCTTCCGACTGGGCGCAGAACGCGATCAGCGCCCCGACATGGAGCAGCCCCGCCTTGCGCGCCTGCGGCCGCGTCACCAGCACGATGTCGCCGCCGGGCTCGTAGAGGTACCACACCGGGACGGAGAGCGGGCCGCGGCCGGGGTCGTCGACGCTGACGATGCCGACGTGCGCCCCGGCGAGAAACGCTTCGCGCTCCGCTCGTGTCATCGGTGCCGGCATCGTGCGACTCCTTTCGGTGCCGGGCGGCGGCGCCCGGCGGTGGCCGCGATCAGGCCTTGCGCGCGACGATCTCGCCGTCGCCGTAGAGCTTCTTCACCCGCACCGTGCCCGGCGGCGGGGCCTCGAGGCAGAGCTCGCACAAGGTGCACTCGTCGAGGTTCTTCTCGACGATCTCCAGCGACTGGTCGGCGGCTTGGGCGAAGATGTTGACCGGGCACACCTCGACCAGCTTCTTGACCAGCGCCGCGTCCTTCGCCACCGCCGGATCGACTTGGACTTCGATGAAGAGTGCCATGCTGATGTGCTCCTCAGGCGGCCAAGCGCTGCTTGACCAGCGCCGGTATGTCCTCGATGCGCTCGGCGACCGAGATGCCCGCCTTGTTGAGCCGCGTGATCTTGTCGGCGGTGGTGTCGGCCTTGCCCTCGACGATGGTGCCGGCGTGGCCGAAGCGCATGCCGGGCATCTCGTCCATGAAGCGGCCGGCCATGAAGGCGACGATCGGCAGGCGCGACTTCTTCTCCACCACGTAGTTGGCCAGCTCGGCCTCCATGCGGCCGCCCGGCTCGCAGTAGATGACGATCGCCTTGGTTTCCGGATCGGCCTCGTAGAGCGGCATCAGGTCGGCGTAGGTCGAGCCGATCACCGCGTCGCCGCCGATCGACACCGCCGTCGACTGGCCGAGGCCGGCGGCGGTCAACGTGTTGCACATCTCGGTGGTCATGCCGCCGGAGCGGGACATGACGCCGATCGGGCCCTTGGTGAAGGCCTTGCGCGCGTCGACCGCGCGGCCGCCGAGACCGCCCATCTTGGCCTCGCCGGGCGACAGGATGCCGAGGCAGTTGGGCCCGATGATGCGCGCTCCCTTGAGCGTCGCCAGCTCGACCATTTGCGCCACCTCGTAGCGCGGGATGCGCTCGGTGACGATGACGATGATCTTCACCCCGGCGTCGAGCGCCTCGAATACCGCGTCGCGCGTGAACGCCGGCGGTACGGCGACGACCGAGCCGTCGACGTGCGTCGTGGCGAACACCTCGCGCACCGTGTCGTAGACCGGGATGCCGTAGATGTCGCGCCCGCCACGCCCCGGCGTCACCCCACCGACGATCTTCGAGCCGTAGTCGAGGCACTCGCGGCTCATGTTCACCGCCTCGCGCCCGGTGATGCCCTGGATGATGAACGTCGTGTCCTTGGTAATCAGAATCGACATCGGTTCCTCGCGCTGCTGGGTGCTTGGCTCGTGAGGGGTGTCTTTAACGCAGAGGGCGCAGAGGGTCGCAGAGGAGAGGCATGCTTCCCTCTGCGATCC
>JBOHWA010000143.1:0-4953 GCA_050735855.1 Binatia bacterium | reverse complement strand
ACCCGAGGCCGCCGCCGCGGCCAGTTCCTCGGCGCACGTGGCCGCCGTGCGGTGTGACTGGGCGGCGATCGGGTTGGCGCCGATCTGCTCGACGACGCGGAACGCCGGCGCGCCGTTGCCGGCCAGGCGCTGGAAGCGCACCATGCCGCGCGCCGCCCAGACCTCGTACGCATCGTCGCGCTGGGTGATCACCAGGTCGACGTGCTCCGCCACGCCGGCATCGCGCAGCAGCGCCAGGATGGCACGGTTGCCCGACTCCTCCTGATGATGGTCGAGCCCCTGGCCGCCGGCGCGCTCGGGTCCCCAGACTGCCGTCGTCGATCGTTCTCCCATGGCGTGGCTGTAGCGCGGCGCCGCGCCCCGAGCAACGATGGCAGAACGATGTCACGACGACGGAGTAAGGGAAAATACCGAGTTTACTTCGCGCCGCCCTGCGTGATTCACCTGCGCCATCATCGGGGCAGGGTTCGGACGTGCGCATTGCGATCATCTCGACTTTCCGTCATCCCTCGCGCCGGGAGCGCAAGGAGCGCAGCGTCATGCAGCCAGCGGTCCCCGAGCTCATCGCGGCCTGCTGTCCGCCCGGCGCCGAGATCGAGATCATCAATGAGAAGGAGCGCGATGTGCCGCTCGACCGGCACTGGGATCTCGTCTTCTTCTCCTACCTCGACCCGTTCTACGAGCACACCAAGGTGCTCTCGACGCTGTTTCGGACCCGCGGCATGACCACCGTGGCCGGCGGTCGCCACGCCAGCCTGTTCGCCGAGGACTGTCTGGACTACTTCGACGCCGTGGTGGTCGGCGAGCCGGAGGCCAATGTGCCGCGCGTCGTCGCCGACTTCGAGCGCCGCCAGCTTGGCCGCGTCTACCGCCATGCCGCGGTGCCGGCGGCGGACATCCCGTCGTACCGCTACGACCTGGTCGACCTGCACACCAATCGTTTCCACGCGCCGTCGCTGGAGGCCTCGCGCGGCTGCCCGTACTCCTGCAACTTCTGCGTCCTCACCGGGCGCGAAACCTACCGCTATCGCCCGGTGCCGCTGGTGGTGCGCGATATCGAGCGCATGCGCTGGAATCGGCATTTCTTCGGTGTCGCCAAAGACACGTTCATGTTCTACGACAACAACCTCGGCGGCTCGCCGCGCTATCTGACCGAGCTGTGCGAGGCGCTGATTCCGCTCAAGCGCACCTGGGGCTGCTCGCTGACCTTCAACGTGCTCGAGGACGAGCGCCTGGTCGAGCTGTTGGCGCGCGCCGGCTGCCGCTTCATCTACACCGGGCTCGAGTCGCTCAACCCCGAGTCGATCGAGGCGATGAACAAGCGCCAGAACCGCCTGCGCCAGCTCGCCGACGTGGTCGAGCGCACCTATCGCAACGGCATCCTGCTCTCGATCGGGCTGGTGATCGGCAGCGACGGCGATACCAACGCCTCGCTCGAGCGCATCCCCGAGTACCTCGGCGAGCTGCGGCTCTTCTCGATCATGTTCCTCGGCATCGTCTGCCCGTACCCTGGCACGCCGTACTACGCCCAGGTGATGCGCGAGGGGCGCATGCTGCCCGGCGTCACCAGCCGTGATCTCGATACGTACACGCTCTGTCATCGCCCGGCGCAGCTCGAGCCGAGCGAGGTCGCCGACCACTATCGCCGCCTGTGTCGCTCGCTCGGCAGCTTGTCGAACGTGGTGCGCCACTGCGGCAGCAAGTTCGGCCTCAGCGACCGGCCGGGGTACAAGCCCGGGCTGCTGGTCACCTCGCTCGAAATCCTCGGCCACCGCCGCAACCTGAGCCGGCGCACGTTCATCGCCGGGCAGGATCCGATCGAAGCCTGGGACGCCGCGATGATGGACGAGCTCGGCCTCGAACCGCAGCGCATCGGCCAGGTTGAGGCTGGCCCGCTGCCGCTGCGCGTGGTGGCCGGTTGAGCATGACGATCGAGCAGCATGGCCTGACCGTCGTCGCGCCGATCCTGGCCGCCCGGCGCACGGCCTTGCTCGACGCTCTGGCGGCGGTCGACAATGACTTCCGCAACGGCCGGGTCCGCGCCCACGGCCGTCACGGCGGCGCCGCCGTACCGTTCGGCGACATCGACACGTTGCACTTCGCTCGCCTGGCGATTGTCGACTTCGCGGTCGATCCGAAGGGGTGTGGCGATCCGCGCCTGATCGTCTGTGTCGACTTCGACGGATCGCCCGAGGATCTGACCGCGGCCCTGGTTGCGAAGGCCGCCGGCGGGCTCGACGGGCTGTTCGCGCACTGCGTCGACTACCCGGACGGGGCGACGCCGGCGGCGCGCGTCGCGACGTTCCTCACGCGGCGGCAGGTGCCGGAGAACATCCACTTCACCGGCGCGCCGGGGCGCACCGTCGAACAGATCCGTGCCGAGGCGCAGCTGCGGGACGCGATCCAGGGCTTCGTCGGCCGGCAGCGCCAGGCGCTGGCGGGCTGCACGTCCGCCGCCGTCCGTATCGCGATCCAGCAGTTCGTTCGCTCGCAGCGCGGAACCACCGGCGAACCCCTGTATGCCTGGGCGGAGCCGCAGCATCCGCCGGCGAAGGGCATCAGCCGCCTTCGCTTCTGCGGCAAGCTGGCCGGCGTTGCTGGCGCGGCGGCGGCGGCGGCGGTCCGGGAGGCGCCGCAGTGGGCGGCCGAGCGGCTGCGCGCCCTGGTCAGCGATCCGCCGCGCAACCCGCCGCTCACCTGTGCCGAGCAGGATCTGGTGCAGTGCGACAACCTGTCGGGCGATCCCGGCGATCAGAACAAGATGACCACCGTGAACGTCGCCCGACCCGGGTACCGGTGGCTTGTCGGCGCCGGCATCGGTTTCATCGGCGCGGCCGCTCAGCACACGTATTTCCGCGGCGAGCTCGCCGGCATCGTCACCATCCACTTCGCCCGCTGGGTGATGATCGACCGGTGCGTCCTGTTCTGCTCCATCTACGACGGCAGCTGGGAGGCCTACCTCGGCGAATTCATCGACCGCGCCTTCGAGGGGCTCAACCTGCTGTGGGGCAGCACGGTCGGCTATCCGACGACGCGGTGGATTGCGCAGGCGGGCGCGCGTGACGAGCAGCGCTTCAAGGCCTGGGTCGTCCGCCACCAGGTGCCCACCCAGGTCCTCTACTCGGCCTACCCGGAGCTCTCGATCTCGGCCATCCGGCAGAACACGCGCCTGCGCGACGGGCTGTTCGCCATCATGGACGACAGGAAGGACATCGACGCATGGCTGGGCCTGCTGTGATCACGGCCGTCGCGCCGATCGACAACCACGACGTGCAGGGACTGGTGCGGCACGGCTACGGCCACCTGCGCAGCGCGGCCTACCTGTTGCTCCACATCGACCAGCGCGCCGCGGCGCGCGCCTGGCTCGGCGAGCTGATCTACCGCATCACCGATGCCGCGAGTGGGCACGCCGACACCTTGATCAATATCGCCTTCACCTTCGTCGGCCTGCGCGCCCTCGGCCTCGACGAGGAGGCGCTGACCGGCTTTTCGCCCGAATTCGAGGAAGGGCTGGCCGGCAATCCGCATCGCAGTCGTCAGCTCGGCGACGTCGGTGACAGCGCTCCCGCGCAGTGGAGGTGGGGCGGCGACCGCGCGGCGATACACGCCGTACTGACCGTCTACGCCGCCAACGACGACGCGCTGAAGGCCGAGCTGTGCACCACGGCGGCGCCGCCGCCCGGTGTCCGGCTGCTGGACACCCTGCGCTGCAGCGAGTTGCCCGCCAAGGATCCCCATCCCGGTCTGCGCGAGCACTTCGGTTTTCGCGATGGTCTGTCGCAGCCGGACGTCGCCGGCTGGCACGACGACGGTCCGCCGCGCAACCGCGTTGCCACCGGTGAGTTCCTGCTCGGCTATCCGAACGCGTACGGGCAGCTGAACGAGAGCCCGCGCGTGCCCGACGGTCGCCGCGCGCTGCCCGACGGCGACTTCGGCCGCAACGGGACCTACCTGGTCTTGCGCGAGCTCGAGCAGGACGTCGCCGGCTTCTGGTCCTGCCTGCTCACCGCCGCCGCCGGCAACGTCGACGAGGCGATCCGGCTGGCCGCCAAGATGGTCGGGCGCTGGCCGAGCGGCATGCCACTGGTGCTGGCGCCCAGCGCCGATCCCGGCGCGCCGCCTGACCACAACGACTTCGGCTACGCCGCGGACGACATCGACGGCACGCACTGTCCGCTCGGCGCGCACATCCGTCGCTCCAACCCACGCGACGCCATGTTCCGCACGCGGGCCGAGGATCCGGAGGACGATCCGGCGGGCCGTGTGGCGCTCTCCGTCGAGGTGTCAAACCGGCACCGCATCATCCGCCGCGGCCGTCCCTACGGCCCGCCGCTGGCCGCCTCGCTGCAACCGCAGGATCTGATCCAGGCGGCCGTCGCCGCGGCCAAGGAAAAGGTCCCGGCGCAGAACCCCGCGCCGGCCGGCCCGCCGCGCGGCCTGTTCTTCGTCTGCCTCAACGCCAACCTGTCGCGCCAGTTCGAGCTCGTCCAACACACCTGGCTGAACAACACCGAGTTCGTCACCGGCTGTCCGGAGCAGGATCCGCTGCTCGGCGACGGCCTCAACGCGCGTCCCTCGTTCACCATGCAGGGCCGCCCGCTCGGTACGGTGACCAGCGGCCTGACGCGCTTCGTCCACGTGCGCGGCGGCGCCTACTTCTTCGTGCCGTCGCTCGCCGCCCTGCGCTATCTGGTCGGCTGAGCGCTCGCCGCCCGGTGGCGTCGCCCGCCGCGGCGCGCTACATGCGCGCGGAGACCAATGGCGACCCTGCGGCGCAGCACCCGCGGCGGCGGCCGCGGGCGCTGTCCCGGCTGCGATGCCGAATACGCCCCGCGCACACGGCGCTGCACGGCGTGCGGCCGGGGGTTGAGCGGGGCGCTCGGCTGTGCGCGCTGCGGCGCGTCCAACCCGGCGCGCCACAAGTTCTGCAGCGCCTGCGGCGCCCCGCTGGCG
>JBOHWA010000142.1:0-3317 GCA_050735855.1 Binatia bacterium | reverse complement strand
GCCCCCGGCGGAGGCCAAGCCGCCGGCCGCCAAGCCGGCCGACGCCAAGGCGGCGGCCAAGGCGGCGGCAGCGAGCGCCGCGGACGAGAAGATCCACTCGCAGCTGAAGGCGTTCTGCATCAAGTGGATGGGCTTCCTGGAGAAGCGCGAGAGCGACAACCGCAAGGCGGCGAAGTTCGCGCCGCGCGCCGAAGGCGTCGGCGCGCAGTACATCGGCTACAGCAAGGAATACGACTGCATCATGAAGGATCGCTCGTCGAACGGCACGCCGGTGGCGACCATCGTGTACCGCGAGCTGGTGTATGAGCAGGTCGGCGCGTCGCAGGCCGAGGCGCAGCAGAGCACCCCCACAGTCGTCGACATGACCGAGGTCACCGAGATCTTCCGCCACGCGAAGGGTGACTGGGTCTACTGAGAACCGTTCCGCGTTGGGCGTTGGGCGTTGTGCGGCCCGGCACCCGCCGCCCGCCCCTCTCCTGAACTGGATCGAGTTGCCGTCTGCGGCGGCTCGAATGGCGTCGCATGAAAATTGGTATTGTTGGATTTCCCCACGCCGGTAAGACGACGGTCTTCAATGCGCTGACCGGCCTGCATGCCGCGGTCGGAGGCTACTCCGATGCCGGCAAGCCCAACCTCGGCGCCATCAAGGTGCCGGATGCGCGGCTCGATCGGCTGACGGCGATCTTCAGTCCGAAGAAGACGACCTTCGCCGAAGTGGTGTTCGTCGACTTTCCCGGCGCTGCCGAACGCGCCGGCGCGGTGCTCGATTCTGCGACGTTGGTGCAGATGCGCGACGCCGACGCGCTGGTGCAGGTGGTGCGCGGCTTTGTCGATCCGACGACGCAGGATGCCGCCGACCCGGCGCGCGACATCGAGGCGTTCAAGAGCGAGCTGGTGCTCGCCGATCTGGCGATCGTCGAGAAGCGTCTCGAGCGCCTGCGCAAGGAGAAGGGCAAGGAGGCGGAGGCCGAGCTGCTCGACCGCCTGCGCACCACCCTCGAGGCCGAGACGCCGCTGCGCCGCCTCGAGCTGTCGGCCGCCGACGAGCGCACCCTGTCGGGCTTCGGCCTGCTCACCCGCCTGCCGCTGCTGGTCGTGGTCAACGTCAGCGAGGACGGCGTCGCCGCGCCGCTCGATCCCACCGTCGAGGCGCGCCTGGCCGCCGACGAGGTCGCCGGCCTCTCGATGTGTGCGCAGATCGAGATGGAGATCGCCGCCCTCGATGCCGGCGACCGCACCGCGTTCCTCGCCGACCTCGGCCTGCAGGAGGCCGCCCGCGATCGCTTCATCCAGGCCGCCTACGCCCTGCTCGATCTGATCAGCTTCCTGACCAGCGGCGAGGACGAGGTGCGCGCCTGGCCGATCCGCCGCGGCACCAGCGCGGTCAAGGCGGCGGGCAAGATCCACAGCGACATCGAGCGCGGCTTCATCCGCGCCGAGGTCGTCGCCTACGAGGATTTCGTCCGCCTCGGCTCCGATGCCAAATGCCGCGAGGCGGGGAAGCTGCGGCTCGAAGGCAAGGAGTACGGGGTGCAGGATGGGGACATCATTCACTTCCGGTTCAACGTGTAGAGGGGGAATGATTTCATCCAGGGCAAGGGCAAGGGCAAGGGCTAGGGCTGGGATCGAGAATGCACCATTGATTCACCGCCCCGCCAGGCCTGGTGGGGCAGGGACTACGATTGATCATACTCGACCCCAGCCCTAGCCCTAGCCCTAGCCCTTGCCCTGGATGAAATGGCTCACCCTCCACTCCCAGTTCTTCGCCCTGGTCTTGTTCGTCACCGCCGCGAACGCCGGCGATTCCGCCCGCGGCCGTGAGATCTTCGCCCTCGCCGGCGGCTGCGGCTGCCACACCCCTGACAATGGTCCGGTGGGCGCCGGCGGGCGGCCGATCAAGACGCCGTTCGGGACGTTCTTCGGCACCAACATCACGCCCGATGTGGAGACCGGCATCGGCGCGTGGAGCGACGACGAGGTCATCGCGGCGATTCGCCAGGGCGCGATGCGCGGCGGCGGGGTCGCGGCGCCGGTCATGCCGTACTCCCAGTATGCCGGTATGGCCGATGCCGACGTGCGCGATCTGGTTGCCTTCCTGCGCACGCTGGCGCCGGCGCATCATCCCAACCAGCCGAGCGAGGTCAGCCTGCCGCTGCCGCGCCTGGCCTATCGCGCCTGGCGGCTGCTCTTCGCGCCGTCGGTCACGCCGCCGGCGCAGGCGCCGAGCGAGCCGGTGGCGCACGGGCGCTATCTGGTCGACCACGTCTCGATCTGCGGCGACTGCCACACGCCGCGCAATCGCTTCGGCGCCCTCGAGGCCGACCAGCACCTGATCGGCACTGCGGACGGGCCCGAGGGCGAGACGGCGCCGAACCTGACACCGGATCCCGCCACTGGCCTCGGCAAGTGGCCGGAGGCGGCCATCGTCGAGCTGCTGCAGAGCGGCATGCTGCCCAACGCCGACAACGTGCAGGGGCTGATGGCCGAGGTGATCGACGGCATCGCCGGCGCGCCCGGCTACGGCGCCGCGCCGGAATCGGAGTTGCGCTCGATCGCGAAATACTTAAAAACGATGCCGCCGGTGCCCCACGCGGTGCGCGACTGACGCGCGCGGGTCACGGCGGGGGCGAGCGCAACGGAGTCCGTTTCTTTCCTCAAGGAGGATGCGATGCGAAGCATGGCCAAGTGGTGGATGGGTCTCGCGGTCGGAATGTCGGTCCTGTTGCCGGGGGCGCTGTCCGCCGATGATCACGAGGGCCATGCCAAGCTGCCGCCCGGACCGATCGCCGATCGCCACGAGCTGATGGAAGGCATCGGCGACCAGGCGCAGACGATCAACGACGGCTTCCTGATGGGCGCGGAGGGATTCCAGGTCGCGGTCGTGCAGCGCGCGGCGGAGCAGATCGCCGCGTCGGCGACGCGCATCCCGGGCCTCTTCCCCAAGGGCAGCACCGATCCCAACTCGCGCGCCCTGCCGGCCATCTGGGAGAACTGGGACAAGTTCGTCGCCCTGTCGAAGCAGCTCGAGGAGACGGCCACCTCGCTCGCCCGCGCCGCCGACTCGGATCAGAACGAGGAGCTGCGCGGGAAGTCGAAGAAGATGTTCGCGACGTGCAAGTCCTGCCACGACGAGTTCCGCAAGCCTGAGGACAAGAAGCCGTAACGCCGCGCCGCCCGCCGGCGGACGGACGGGTGGAACAATCGATGTCTCGCTGCCCCGGCGCGCTCGAGCGGGCAATCGGCCGGGCGGCGCTGGCGGTGCTCTGGGCCGTGCTTGGCCAGGCCGCGGTTTGCCGCGCCGCGCCGCAGCCTGCCGC
>JBOHWA010000141.1:0-7634 GCA_050735855.1 Binatia bacterium | reverse complement strand
GCGCCACGATTGCACTACGGTCGGACGGTCGGCGGGCCCGCGCCGCCGGTGGTGACGGGATATCCCCTGCTCTTCCAGACGCCGAGCCCTTCGTCGAGCACCGTCACCTTGGTGAAGCCCTGCGCGCCGAGTTGTTGCGCCAGGCGGCCCGACTCGGCGTGCGGGCAGCCGCAATAGCAGACCAGCCAGGTGTCCTTCGGCAGCGCGGCAAAGTAGGGCGCCGGATCATAGAAGGGCACGCTGACCGCGCCGGTGATGTGCTCGCGCAGATAGTCGGAGGGGGCGCGCGCGTCGAGGATCGCGAAGCGCGCGCCGCGCGCCAGTTGCGCGTGGACGACGTCGACGGACGTCATCTCGCTGTGCGCTTTGAAGCCGAGCGGTTCGGGGCCCTGCGGGTTCAGCGGGACCGGCCCCAGCGGCAGCGGCGGCGGGCGCGTCGCGACGTGCGCCTCGGGATCGGCAGGCGGGAAGCTGCGCAGCGCGGCGATCACATCGTCCACCCCCTGGGGGCCGAGCGTGGCCTCGAAGGCGGGCATGGGCGTCCCCGGGCGGCCGCGCCGGATGGCGGCGCGCAGAAAGCCGTCGCTGGCCGTGGACAACAGCTGGGCCCCACCGACCTGCAGCTGCGGCCCACCGACGCCGCGCGGACCGTGACACTTGGCGCACTGCGCGTCGAAGATCGCCGCCCCCGTTCGCGCGTCGCCCTTGAGGGGCCGTTCGTCGAGTCGCACGCTGGGGCCCGTCTGCCACCCGCGGATGAACAGCACGACCGCATCGATATCGGCCGGTGACAGCGGCCCGCCCTTGATCCGCGCCCAGGCGGACATCGTGGTATCGCGACGACCATTGGCGATCGCGGCGCGCAGATAGTCGTCGCTCACCGACGCCAGGAAGTCCGCTTGGGCGAGCCGTGGGGCCTGGTCGGCGGCGTAGCCCTCTCCCGCCGCGCCGTGGCAGACGGCGCACATGCGGGCGTAGAACTCTCCGCCGCGAATGGCTTCCGGGCTCAGGGTGGACGGCGGCGGTGGCGGCTTCGACTCGGCGCGCCGGCACGGCAGCACGAGCGCCAGGGCGAGCGTCGACGCCGCCGCGAACCGTTGCAGTCGGGGCGAGATCAACGAACGACGCCGAACCGGTCGGGATGGGGAATCGGCAGGCGGCACGCCGCTACGAGGCGACCTCGGTCGACGGGCGCGATGGCGATCGGGTTCTGCACTGACACTCCTTCGTTGCGCTCAGTCAATTCCCGCCACCATTCCACACGCATCAGGGGCAGACGAGCGATGGCATCGGGCTCAGCTTCGGCACCAGCGGCCCCTTCGTCAGGTAGCCGTCGGTGTAGTAGAGGCCGAAGTAGCCGTTACCCTCGGCGGGCTTCGATGCGCAGCCGGCGAGACAACCGCCGGCCGGGCAGGCGTCGACGTAGGCGAAGTGGAAGAGGCCGAGGGACTGCTCGCAGGCCCACTGCGTCACGCCGGCGACGAACGTCGTCGCGTCGGCGACGTACTGGGTGCCGTAGACCCCGGGGCAGCCGCTGTTGAAGCCGGTCTCGCCGATGAAGACGTGTGACGCGCCGCACTGCTTCTGCGAGATATTGACGAAGTCCCGCTTCACCTGGTCGAGGCAGGCGCTGCCCGACGCCGGCCATTGCGGCGGCAGGCCGGCGACGCTGTTGCAGTACGGATGCGCGGCGATGAAGTCGACGTTGGCCGGCGGCGCCCCGTTGGCGCAGAAGCTGTTCTCCTCGCCGAGCACCAGCGAGATGACGATCGGCACCTTGTCCGGCGTATACCCGCGCGCATCGAGCACGCCGCGCAGCGTCTGCGCGGCGGCAAGCACCTGGCTCTGATTGAAGCCGTTGACCAGCACCTCGTTGCCGATCTGGATGCCGATCACGGTGCCGGCCTGCAGGAACGGCTGCCACGGCGTGATGAAGGTCTGCCCATCGCCGCAGAACCGGCTCGGATCCCACGGCGACTGCGAGCCGCAGGCCCCGTCGATCAGGTAGCGCCCATAGGTCGGGCCGCAGGCGGTCGGGGACCCGCTGTAGGTGCAGCCCGACGTCGCATCGGGCTGCGCCAGACCGCCGAGGGTATCGTTGAAGGTGCCGAGCAGCACCTTGGTACCGACCTTCTGCGCCGCGCTGAGCGCGTACCAGTTCGGGTTGTAGATCGTGATCGCGCCGACGCCGAGCCCTTTGATATCGGCGAGGTCGGCATCGAAGCAGGCCTGGCAGCGCGCCGGGCAGAGCGCCAGCCCCTCGCTGGGGCAGATGAAGCTCGGCTGCGGATTGCACGCCGCGGGATTGGTGGTGCTCCAGTTGTCGTCGGCGCAGCGCGCCTCGAAGTCGTAGTCGACACCGATCAGCTTGTCGAAAGCGGTGGAGCGCCCGCCCTCGGCCTGCGCGCCGGCGGTGTCGATGAAGAGATCGGACTCGGCGAAGCTCGCCGGAAGCGAGCCGGTGCCGGCGACGTCGGCGGCGACGAAGCGCAGACTGGCGCTCTCGGCGTCGTACAGCGGATCGGCGAGCGTGAGCACGGCGGTGGCGGTTTCGTCGCCGTCGCGCACCGTCAGCGAGGCGTTGGGCGGGACGTCGTCGAAGCCGAAGCTCGCCCAGTTCGCCACCAGCGCCGCGGTATCGATCGGTCCGGCGACCGGCGGCGCCCCGCTCCACAGGTATGCCGCCACCGGGCTCGCGGCGTCGACCGAGAGCGTCCACGATCTGGCCCCCGGCCCTTGGTTGCGCGCGATCGTGCCCGCGCCGCCGGGCACGGCGAAGATCCGGCCGGGGCTCTCGGGACTTGCGGGCTCGAGGAAGAGGTCGACGTCGATGAACTCAGGCGGGATCGCCGTGATGCCGTCGACGCTGTCGGCGGTGAAGCGCAGCGCGCCGCCGGCCAGCTGCGGCGCGCTGAGCAGGAAGGCTTCGATCCACGTGCCCCCCTCGTCATCGCGCACGGTGAGCAGGGCCGAGGGCGGTGCGTCAGCCAATCCGTCGCGTTCCCAATCCGCCACCAGGTCGCTCACCGGCACCAGCGATGCCTTCCGCACCGGCCGGTCGGCGAACGCGACGGCGCGCTCGCTGACGCCGGCGAGGATGAGGTCGTAGCGGGCGGCCCCGTCCGGCGCCGTGCCAGCAGCGACGAGCGACCCGGCGGGAGCGTCGAGGGTGATCAGGGTCGCCGTCGCGCCGGTCGTGTCGTCGCCACCATCGCTGCTGCATCCGTACACGCCGAGCGCCGCGACGACAGCCGCGCACACCGCCAGCCGGTAAAGTCCCTGCTCGACTCGCCTCACGACCGATCTCTCACCCCTCACTCGGTTACCATGCTTCACGCGTTGGAGCGAAGCACGGGCCGGATCGGACGGTGGATGGTCGCCGTGCGCCGCGGGATGGCCGGCGCACCCCGGGACCCAGTTGCTGGCCACCGACCTGCGGTGCCGCTCGCGATTGCAGCAGGTGCTGATAGTTGCTGCACACGCGGTTGCACAGGCGCGGAGCCGAGGCACGCGGCGCCGCGTCGGCCGGCTGGGTACGGTTCGTGCTGCTGCCGTCTGGATCGCGGCATCCGCGACCGCGTGAGACAACAAGGCTCGGAGCGCAGGCTCGCTTCGGGGCGATGCAATGGCGAGGAGGATCCGATGAGAGCACTGGTGGCGGCGGTAGGTGTCGCGCTGGTCGCGCTGCTGGCAACGACGGGGACCGGGCCGACGGGCCCCGATCGCCGGTTGGCCCAGGCGGGCGAGCGCGAGGGGCAGGATCCGGCGCCGGAAGGCGCGGACACGTTGCCGGGGAGCAAGGATCCCGGCGCGCGCGTCGGCCAGGATCCCGATGTACCCGGCGGCGACGCCGCGGGCACGCCGAAGGTGGTCGCACCGGAGGAGCGGGTCGGACAGGATCCCGAGGTGCCGGTCAGCGACGAACCGGTGCGCTGAGTAGTCTGGAGGGCGCCGGGCCCTCGGCGCCGGGGGCGGTTTTGGGGCGGCGTGCCCACGTAGCCGACCACGTCGCGTGATCCCCGCGCCCCCGCCGGCCCCCGGAGATTGATGCCGATCGTGCAGGGCGCGATCGGCCACCACGGCCGCGGCGGAGCGCGGCCGTGGTGTCGCGGGGCCGAACTGCGCTATGCACCCGGCCGTCATGACCCTGCGCCTCGCTCTGGTCGGCGGCCCGATGTACGACGGCCTCTACCGCGTGCTCGACGGGCTCGACGTCGAGGTGGCGGTGCACGCCGACCATCCGACGCTCAATCGCGCCGTGGCGCAGCGGCTGGCGCGCGGCGAGCGTCTGGATGTCATCTCGACGCACGCCAAGTACGCGCCGTCGCAGGCGGCGTGGCTGCGGCCGCTCGACGATCTGCTGGCGCCGGCGACGCTGGCACGCCTGGCGCCGGCGGCCGTCGAGCGCTGTCGGTTCGAGGGCGCCCTGCTGGCGGCGCCGCGCAATATCGACGTGCGCGTCCTGTGGGCCAACCGCCGGCTGTGCGGCGCCACGCCGGTGCCCGCCACCTGGGCGGCGCTGCGCGCGTCACCGCTGGCGTTCGGCTTCCCCGGCCGCGAGTCGGGGCTGTTCGGCACCTTTTTCGAGATCGTCACCACGCACGGCGGGCGGCTGTTCGACGACGCGCTCCGTCCGGCCCTCGCCGGGGCGACGGCGCGCGACGCCATCGCCCTGCTCGTCGAGCTGGCGCGCCGCGCGCCGGCGGCGCTGCCGATGTGGCACTACGATCAGGTCGATGACGCGCTCGGCGCCGGCCACGTCGCGTTGTCGGCGGCCTGGCCGGGCGCCACGGACTCGCTGTGCCGCTCGGCGGCGGGCGCCGATCTGGAACCGCACCCCTACCTCGCCGGCCCGCAGGGGCTGCGCTCCTACGCCGGCTGCCACGCCTGGGCGATCCCGCGCAGCTGCGCCGACCTCGACGCCGCGGTGCGCCTGGTCGAGCGCCTCTGCTCGAGCGAGGCGAACGGCCTCGAGGCGGCAAGCGGCGCCGTCTGTGCCGACGTCGAGGTCTTCGCCGCCGTCCGGCCGCGCGACGCGCGCGACGCGCGGCGCCTGGCGATCACGCGCCAGACGATCGCCGGCGGCATGATCACCTATCCGCCGCTGGCGCGCTTTCCGGCCGTCGAGGACACCGGTTGGATGGCGATCCATCAAGCGCTGCGCGGCGATCTCGACGCCGGCGCGGCGCTGGAGCGCATGCAAGCGGCGGCGGAAGCGGTACTGGAGTGACCGGCTCTGCCGTAGAGTAGTGAAAGACAAACAACGGATTCAGCGGATGGAGCGGAATCGACGCAGTCCGAAAATCCGTTGAATCCGTTCAATCCGTTGTCGGCCTGTCCGCAGACCTCGAGCAACCCGGAGTGACCGTATGAGCGTGTTGGCCCTGAACGACCTGGTGGCGGTGGTCAGCGGCGCCGGATCCGGCATCGGCCTGGCGACCAGCGACGCGCTGCTGCGCGAAGGGGCGCGCGTCGCCGCGCTCGATCTGCAACCGCCGGCGGCGCGCGACGGCCTGCTGCCGCTGGCGTGCGACGTCACCGATCAGGCGGCGGTGGACGCAGCGGTGGCGGCGGCGGCGCGCCACTTCGGCCGCCTCGATCTGCTGATCAACAACGCCGGCATCGGCGCCCAGGGCACGGTGGAGGAGAACGAGATCGAGGAATGGCAGCGCGTCTTCGACGTCAACGTCTTCGCCATGGTGCGCCTGACGCGCGCCTGCCTCCCGCACCTGCGCCGATCGCCGCGCGCGGCGATCGTCAACACCGCGTCGATCGTCTCGTGGACCGGCCTGCCGCGCCGCGCCTGCTATGGCGCCAGCAAGGGCGCGGTCTACGCCCTGACCTTGGCGATGGCCGCCGATCACCTGGCCGACGGCATCCGCGTCAACTGCGTCTGCCCGGGCACGATCGACACGCCATGGGTCGGCCGCCTGCTCGCCGCCGCGCCCGACCCGGCCGCGGCGCGCGCCAACCTCATCGCCCGCCAGCCGATCGGCCGGCTCGGCACGGCGGAGGAGGTGGCGGCGGCGATCTGCTACCTGGCGTCGCCGGCCGCCGGCTACACCACCGGCACGGCGCTGCAGATCGACGGCGGCACGCACAGCGTCGTAGTGCCGCGCCCATGACCCGCATCGTCGCGCTGCGGACGCTCGATGTGCGCGCGCCGACCTCGCGCACCCTGGCCGGCTCGGATGCGGTGCACGCCGACCCCGACTACTCGGCCGCCTATGCCATCCTGGAGACCGCCGGCGGCGCGGCCGGCCACGGCTTCACCTTCACCATCGGGCGCGGCAACGAGCTCGTCTGCGCCGCCATCGAGGCGCTGGCGCCGCAGGTGGTCGGGCGCGAGCTGGAGGAGATCACTGCCGACTTCGCCGCCTGCCATCGCCGGCTGACCAACGAGAGCCAGCTGCGCTGGCTCGGGCCGGACAAGGGCGTCATCCATCTCGCCACCGCGGCGATCGTCAACGCGATCTGGGATCTGTGGGCCAAGCAACGCGGCCTGCCGGTCTGGCAGCTGGTCGCCGAGCTGACGCCGGAACAGATCGTCGGCCTGGTCGACTGGCGCTATCTCACCGACGCGCTGACGCCCGACCAGGGGCTCGACCTGCTGCGCGCCCAGGCGCCGACGCGCGCCGCGCGCATCGCCGAGCTGCGCCGCGACGGCTATCCGGCGTACATCACCTCGGCCGGCTGGCTCGGCTACCCGGAGCACCAGGTGCGCCAGCTGTGCCGCGACGCCATCGCCGCCGGCTGGACCAGCTTCAAGACCAAGGTCGGCATCGACATCCCCTCCGATGTCCGCCGCTGCGCCGTGATGCGCGAGGAGATCGGCTGGGAGCGCAGCCTGATGGCCGACGCCAACCAGGTGTGGGACGTGCCGCAGGCGATCGACTGGCTGCGCCACCTGGAGCCCTTCGGCCTGCGCTGGATCGAGGAGCCGACCAGCCCCGACGACGTGCTCGGCCACGCCGCCATTCGCCGCGCCGTCGCGCCGATGCGCGTCGCCACCGGCGAGCACTGCGCCAACAAAGTCCTGTTCAAGCAGCTGCTGCAGGCCGGCGCGATCGACTATTGCCAGGTCGACGCCTGCCGCCTCGGCGGCCTCAACGAGGTGCTCGCGGTGCTGCTGCTGGCGGCGAAGTTCGGCGTGCCGGTCTGCCCGCACGCCGGCGGCGTCGGCCTGTGCGAGTACGTCCAACACATCTCGGCGATCGACTACGTCTGCATCAGCGCCGCGCTCGACGATCGCACGACGGAGTTCGCCGACCACCTGCACGAGCACTTCCTCGATCCGGTGCGCGTCCGCGCCGGCCGCTACCTGCTGCCCGAGCGCCCCGGCTACTCGGCCGAGATGCATCCCGCGTCGCTCGCCGCGCTGGTCTATCCGCACGGCACGGAGTGGCGCCGTGCCTGATCCGGCGGCGCGCGTGCGCCTCGGCCGCAGCGCGCTCTCAGTGACGCGGCTGGGCCTCGGCGGGGCGCCGCTCGGCAACATGTATCAGGCGGTGTCCGAGGCCGACGCCGCCGCGACCGTCGACGCCGCCTGGGACGCCGGCCTGCGCTGGTTCGATACCGCACCGCTCTACGGCCATGGCCTGTCGGAACAACGGCTCGGGGCCGCGCTGCGCCGC
>JBOHWA010000140.1:0-5367 GCA_050735855.1 Binatia bacterium | reverse complement strand
AAAGCGAAAAGCCGACCACGGATTGCGCGGATTGACGGATTTCACGGAGGGACCCCTCAGAAAATCCGTGTGATCGGCTCGTATCCGCTCAATCCGTGGTTTGCGTTTTCTTTTCTGGGCAAAGCCGTGTGACCGGTGCCCGGGCTTTGCCCAAAAACTCCGCCTGTCGCGGCGGGTGCACCGGATATCGATTCTCAGGCGCTGATCCCTAGGTTCCTTCCCCCCTTGCGACCCGCAACCATGCCTCACGGACGGCGCACTTCCCATTCGTCGATTGCAGGGTCCGCACGCGGCCGGTAGCTTGCCGGGGATGAGCGATCTCGACACCTGGGCATTCAGCGACGCGCCGCCGTGGCAGGTCGAGCTCGAGCGCTGCACGTGGCGCAGCGGCGTGGACGCGTTGCGGGCGCAGTCGCAGGCGGTGGTGCCGGACCTGGTCCGGCCGCGCGCCGTGCCGCCATTGTGGCGCTTCACCGAAGCGAGCGTCCTGATCGGCTCCGGTCTGCTCGCCTGGGTGCTGCGCGAGCGGCGCCAGGGCGCCGCCGCCTCACGGGCGGGCCTGTCGCGCCGCCTGCGGCGGGCCTTCGAACGGCTCGGGCCGGCGTACATCAAGCTCGGCCAGATCATCTCCTCTGGGCGCGGCCTCTTCCCCGAGGAACTGGTCGAGGAGTTCAAGGCGTGCCGCGATCAGGTGCCGCCCGAGCCGTTCGCCGCGGTGCGCCGCGTCGTCGAGGAGGATCTCGGCGGCCCCCTCGACACCGTCTTCGCGCGCTTCGACGAACAGTGCCTCGCCGCGGCATCGATCGCGCAGGTCCACGCCGCCACCCTGCGCACTGGCGAAGAGGTGGTGGTGAAGGTGCAGCGCCCGCGCGTCGAGGAGCGCGTGCACCGCGACATCGCCGCCATGGCGTGGATCGCGCCGTTTCTGGTCGGGCGCCTGCCGATCGCCGCGCTCGCCAACCCGCCGGCGCTGGTCGAGCTCTTTGCCGAGACCATCACCGAGGAGCTCGACTTCCGTCTCGAAGCACAGAACATGCTCGATATCGCGCGGCTGCTGCGCGAGGCGGGGCAGACGGTCATCGTCGTCCCGCGCCCGCATCCCGAGTTGGTGACGCGCCGCGTGCTGGTGATGGAGCGGCTGTCGGGCTTCAAGTACGACGACGTCGAGGGGATGCGCGCCGCCGGCGTCGACGGCGCCGAGGTGCTGCGCTCGATGCTGATCTCGTTCCTCGAGGGGGCGATGATCTTCGGCGTGTTTCACGGCGACCTGCACGGCGGCAACCTCTTCGTGCGGCCGGACGGGCGCGTCGCGCTGTTCGACTACGGCATGACCGGGCGCATGAACGAGCCGCAGCGCCTCGCCTTCCTGCGCATGATGATGACCGGGGCGATGAACGACATCCGCGGGCAGGTCGAGGCCTTTCGCGACCTCGGCGCGCTGCCGCCCGACGCCGATATCGACGGCATCTTGACGCTGCTCAAGGTCGACCGCCCCGTCCAGGACCCGACCAAGATGGAGCCCGAACACCTGGTGCGCGAGATCCAGGAGGTCCTGCGCGGGCTCCTGGCGCAGGGCGCCCGCCTGCCCAAGCACCTGATGCTCTATGTCAAGAACATGCTGTTCTTCGACGGCGCCATCGCCCATCTCGCCCCCGACCTCAACATGTTCGAGGAGGTGGCCAGGATCTACGCGTACTTCGCCGCCAACCACGCCGAGCGCATCGAGCGCGACGTCGGCATCGACCCGAGCCGCAACGCGCTCAACCTCGACAACATGCGCGCCCAGCTCGGCCTCGAGCAGGACGTCGAGTCGATCACGCACCGCGAGTTGCAGAAGCGCCGGGTGGAGATCCAGGAACTCATCGACGCGGGCGGCGGGCTGCCGCGCGTCTGAGGGCGCAGAGCGGAAAACGCCAACAGCGGATTCAACGGATTGAACGGATTTCTGAAAGTTCTCCTGATTCCGTTCAATCCGCTAAATCCGTTGTCCGACTTTCCGGATTCTTCCCTCCCGCCTCAAAACTCGACCACCACGTCGGGGTCCCCGTCGAGCTTCACCGAGTCGACGAAGCGGATCTGCCGCGCCAGCGAGGACATCAGCACCGCGTTGGTGCGGCAGCCGTGGCCGAAGAAGCGCACGCCCTGCAGCAGGTTGCCGTCGGTGACGCCGGCGGCGGCGAACATGATGTCCGGGCCGGGGGCGAGGTCGCGCTCGGTGTAGATGCGCTTCACGTCGGTGATGCCCATCGCCTTCATGCGCTCTTCCTGGCCCTCCTTGGTGGGAACCAGGCGGGCGACCATGCCGCCGTTCAGGCAGCGCAGCGCGGCGGCGGCGAGCACGCCCTCGGGGGCGCCGCCGATGCCCATGACGGCGTGGACGTTGGTGCGCCGCACGGCCGCACTGATGCCGGCGGAGAGGTCGCCGTCGCCGATCAGGCGGATGCGCGCGCCGGCGCTGCGGATGTCCTCGATCAGCTTCTCGTGCCGCTCGCGGTCGAGGACGATGACCACCAGGTCGCTGATCGCCCGGTCGAGGCGCGTCGCGATCGCCTTGAGATTCTCCTTCACCGTCGCGTCGAGGTGCACCGCGCCCTTGGCCGCCGGGCCGACGATGATCTTCTCCATGTAGCAGTCGGGCGCGTGCAGCAGGCCGCCGCGGTTGGCCGCCGCCAGCACCGCGATCGCGTTGGGGGCGCCGGTGGCGCACAGGTTGGTGCCCTCCAGGGGGTCGACGGCGATGTCGACCTCGAGGTCGCCGTCCTGCCAGGTGCCGACCCGCTCGCCGATGTAGAGCATCGGCGCCTCGTCGCGCTCGCCCTCGCCGATGACCACCGTGCCGCGCATCGGCAGGGTGTCCATCGCCTTGCGCATCGCCTCGACGGCGACGTGGTCGGAATACTTGCGCTCGCCCTGCCCCATGGTGCGCGCGCAGGCGATCGCGGCGTCCTCGACAACGCGCAGGAACTCGCGCGAGAGCTGGCCCTCGATGCTCATCTGTCGTCCCCTTCCGGCAAACGTTGTGCGTGGTCCGTTATGCGTTGTGCGTTGTGCGACGACCCGCCACGGACATCGCGGCTGTTACCCGACCGCCCCGGGAATCGCAATGCCTTGCCGCCGCGATCCTCGACCGCCTAGTCTGCGCGCATGACCACGCCGCTACCCCTGGCCGGACTGCGCATCGTGGATATCGGCACCCGCATCGCGGCGCCGTTCGCGGCCACCCTGCTGGGCGACTTCGGCGCCGAGGTGATCAAGGTCGAGCTGCCGGGCAGCGGCGACTTCATGCGCGGCATCGGGCCGTTCGCCGACGGCTACTCGCTGTGGTGGGCGGTCGAGGGGCGCAACAAGAAATCGATCACCCTCGATCTGCGCACGCCGCGCGGCCAGGACCTCTTCCGCCGCCTGGTGCGCACCGCCGACGTGGTGGTGGAGAACTTTCAGCCCGGCACGCTCGAGGGCTGGGGCCTCGGCCCCGAGGCGTTGGCGCAGGAGAACCCGCACCTCATCCTGACGCGCGCCTCGGTGTACGGCCAGGACGGACCATACCGCGACCGCCCGGGCCTCGACCGCAACGGCATCGGCTTCGGCGGCCTGCTCTATCTGACCGGCTATCCCGATCGCCCGCCGGTGCGCCCCGGGGTCATCGTCTCCGACTACCTGACCGGCATCTTCAACGCGCTGGCGATCATGATCGCGCTCTATCACCGCGACGTGCACCGTGGCGGCGGCCAGACGGTCGACCTGGCGCTCTACGAGTCGGTCTTCCGCATCCTCGAGCACACCCTGCCCGCCTACGACCGCCTCGGCATCGTGCGCGGCCGCGAGGGCAACCGGCTGCGCAACTCGGCGCCGCTCGACAACTGGGAGACCCAGGACGGCGAGTTCATCTGCATCGTCGCCGCCGGCGACGGCCTCTTCCCGCGCCTGGCGCGCGCCATCGGCCGGCCGGAGCTGCTCGACGACGCGCGCTTCGCGACCTTCCAGGCACGCGTCGCCAACGCCGACGCGATCAACGCCATCGTCGGCGACTGGTGCCGCATCCACACCGCGGCCGAGATCGAGCACCTCATGGTCGCCGCCGCGGTGCCGGTGTCGCGCGCCTTCTCGATCGCCGACATCGCCGCCGACCCGCACTACGCGGCGCGCCAGGACATCGTCACCGTCGACGACCCCACCGCCGGCCCGCTCAAGCAGCCCGCCGTCTACCCCCGCCTCTCCGCCACCCCCGGCCGCGTCCAGCGCGGCGCGCCGCTGCTCGGCGAGCACAACGACGAGGTCTACGGCGATCTGCTCGGCTTGTCGCCAGACGAAATCGCGCTGCTGCGGGGCGAGCGGGTGATCTGATTATTCACCACAGAGAGCACAGAGGACACAGAGGAAGATCGGAAAAGAACTCGAAAACAGATTCAACGCAAAGACGCGGAGACGCGGAGAGAGCAGAGAAGAACCGTATCCCTCTGCGCCCTTCGCGTCTCCGCGTCTCCGCGTCTCCGCGTTGAATCTTTTCTTCTTTTCTTTTCTGACTCCGGCTCTTCCTCTGTGTCCTCTGTGCTCTCTGTGGTGAACTCGTCCTCTCATCCCCGCAGCACGTCCGGCTGCTTGAACGCCGTCCAGCCGCGGTCGCAGTTGAGCACCGCCCCGGTCAGGCTGCGCGCCCCGTCGCCGGCCAGGAAGACGACCAGCTCGGCGATCTCCTCGGGGCTCTGCAGGCCGGTGGCGTGGCCGCGGGCGAAGCCCTCCTTGAACGACTCGCTGCCGAAGATCATCGCGTTCATCGGCGTGTCGACGTAGCCGGGGCTGATGGCGTTGACGCGGATGTTCATCGCACCGCAGTGCAGCGCCAGCGACTTGGTCAGCAGCGCCACACCGCCCTTCGACGCCGCATAGCCGTCGAGCCCGCCGAGCGGCAGATGCGCCATCGACGACGCGGTGTTGATGATCGCGCCGCCGCCCGCCGCGGCGATGGCGGGGATGGCGTATTTGCAGCAATAGAAGACGCTCGACAGGTTGATGCGGATCACCGCGTCCCACACCTCCGGCTCGATCGTCGGCGTGAACCCGTCGCGTCCCGGCCAGGCAACGCCGGCGTTGTTGTAGAGGACATGCAGCGCGCCAAACGCCTCGACCGCCGCGCCCACCATGCCCTCGGCCTGCGCGGCGTTGCCGGCGTCGGCGGTGTGCGCCAGCGCCGTCCCGCCCGCCGCTTCGATCAGCGCGGCACTCTGCGCCGCGCCCGCCGCGTCGACATCGCTGACCAGCACGCGCGCCCCGGCGGCGGCCAGCGCCAGCGCCCCGGCGCGTCCCAGCCCAGATCCCGCGCCGGTCACAATCGCCACGGTGCCCTGCTTCAGCATGGTCGCTCCCATC
>JBOHWA010000139.1:0-2075 GCA_050735855.1 Binatia bacterium | reverse complement strand
GGGTTGTCCCCCGCCGCGCCGGGGATGGCGACCATGACCCCGTCCCGCGGCCGCGTTGTGCGGCAAAATCCGCGATGGTAGGAGCGGGGCTCATGGACGACGGCTTGGCGCAGGCGCTGGCGGCCCGCGGCGCGGCGCTGGTTGAGTGGCAGGGGGTGCGGCTGCCGGCGCACTTCGGCGATGTCGGCCGCGAATGGCGGGCGGCGCGCGAGGGGGCGGCGCTGTTCGATGCCAGCTTCCGCACGGTCGTCGCCGCCAGCGGCGAGGATCGCGTCGCCTTTCTGCACGGCATGCTGTCGAACGACGTCAAGGCGCTGGCGGTCGGGCAGGGCGTCTACGCGGCGCTGCTCAACCAGCAGGGCAAGGTGGTCTCCGACCTGCGCGTCTACGCCGAGGCCCAGCGCCTGCTGCTCGACGTCCCGGCCTGGCGCACCACCCTCCTGCGCGAGAGCCTCGAGCGCTTCCTGGTCGCCGACGACGTCGAGCTCACCATACCGCCCGACAGCCAACCGCTGCTCGGCCTCGAAGGGCCGCTGGCCGCGGCGGTGGCCGGTGAGGCGCTGGGCACCGACGCGCTGCCGCGCGAGCCGCTGGCGCAGACCCGGCTGGCGTTCCAGGGCCAGCCGCTCCTGGTCGTGCGCGTGTCGCAGGTCGAGCGCCAGGGCCTGCTGCTCTGCGGTCCGGCGTCGGTGGCGGCGCGGCTGTTCGACGCCTGCCGCGAGGCGGGCGCGATTCCGGCCGGCATGCAGGCGCTCGACGTCCTGCGCGTCGAAGCCGGCGCGGCCTGGGCCGGCCTCGACATGGACGAGAACACGCTGATCCAGGAGACCGGCCGCGACGCCGCCCTCAGCTTCAGCAAGGGCTGCTACCTGGGCCAGGAGGTGGTCGAGCGCATCGCGGCGCGTGGCCACGTCAACCGGCACATCGGCGGCCTGGTGCTGGCCGGCGACCGTCCGCCGGCGCCGGGTGCACCACTGCTGGCCGAGGACCGCGAGGTCGGCTATGTCAGCAGCGCCGTGCACTCGGAGGCCCTCGGGCGGCCGATCGCGCTGGCGATGATCCACCGCAAGCATTCGGCCGCGGGGCAACGGCTGACAACGCAGATCGACGGCGCGCCGGTCACGGCCACCGTCGTGGCGTTGCCATTCGATCCGGCGGCGATTTCATGAGGAGGACAGAGGACGATGGCGACGCAGCTCGGCAAGATCTATCTCGGACCCGGCGGCACGCAGTTGATCGTCACCAAGGGTGGCCCCGGGACGCTCAGTGACGGTGAGACGGCGCTGCTGCGCGCCGACTCGGGCGAGAAGTTCCCGCCCGACAGCGGCAGCGACGGCGAGGCGCTGCCGCTCGGCAAGCGCTACAAATCGGCCGATGGCGCCGTCGAAGTGCTGATCAACAAGCCGGGCAAGTGCGACCTGCGCTACGACGGCCAGCCGATGGAGCTGAAGGACGCCAAGCCGCTGCCCTCGAGCGACTGAGGCCGGTGGCGCGCGGAGCGGACGCGATATGGGGCACCGCAGCGAGCCGGAGTCGGCGGCCGTTCTCTACGATCTGGTCGAGGACGGGCGGGTCGCGGTGGTGACGCTCAACCGGCCGCGGCAGCTCAACGCCTACAACACCGCCATGCGCGACGGCCTGTACGAGGCGCTGCTGGCGGTGCGCGACGACCCCGGCGTGCGGGCGCTGATCCTGCGCGGCCACGGGCGCGCGTTCTGCAGCGGTGGCGATCTGCGCGAGTTCGGCACGGCGCCGTCGCCGGCGCGGGCGCGCGAGGTGCGCTGGCTGCGCGATGTCTGGGGCACGCTGTGGCGGCTGCCGGTGATCACCATCGCCGCCGTGCACGGTCTGGCGGTCGGCGGCGGCTTCGAGATGGCGCTGCTCTGCGACCAGTGCATCGCCAGCCGCGACGCACGCTTCGCCCTGCCCGAGACCGCGCTGGGCATGATCCCCGGCGTCGGCGGGACGCAGACGCTGCCGCGCCTCATCGGCACCGGCCGCGCGCTGCACCTGGTGCTGAGCGGCGACTGGCTCGACGCCCGCACCGCGCACCGCCTCGGCCTGGTGGCGCGCGT
>JBOHWA010000138.1:0-4465 GCA_050735855.1 Binatia bacterium | reverse complement strand
GCTCGCGGCGAGCACCCCACCCCACGCCCGGCGCCGAGGGACCGGCGCCCTCCAGGTCAGAGCCCCCCGCCACCCGGCGCCGAGGGACCGGCGCCCTCCAGGTCAGAGCCCCCCGCCACCCGGCGTCGAGGGACCGGCGCCCTCCATATTGCGAACCGCTACTCGTTGCGCAGCATCTCGTCGAACAGCGCCTGGTTGCGGCCATAGATCTGCTGGCCGCCGGCGACGAACAGCACCTCGCCGGTGATGAACGAGGCGGCGGGCGAGGCGAGGAAGACGGTCGCGTAGGCGACCTCCTCGCGGCTGCCGAAGCGCGGGATGGGGATGCCGTCGCACAGCGCCTCGATGCCGGGGTCGTAGGTCTGGCGGAACCCTTCGGTCTCGATCGGGCCCGGCGCGACGCAGTTGAGCCGCACCTTCGGCCCCCATTCGATGGCCAGCGTCTTGGTCAGCTCGAGCACGCCGGCGCGCGCCGCGGCGGTGTGGGCGATGCCGGGGAAGCCGCGGCCGATGACCGCGATGATGTTGGTGATGCTGCCGCCGCGCCCGTCGAGCATGTGGTTGCCGACGATCTGCGTCATGTTCCAGGTGCCGGTCAGATTGGTCTCGATCACCGCCTGCCAGCCCTTCGGTGTGAAGTCGCGCGCGCGCTGCGGGAACTGGCCACCGGCGTTGTTGATCAGCATGTCGATGGCGCCGAACTGCGCGGTGGCGCGCGCCGCCAGCGCCTCGACCGTCGCCCGGTCGCGAATGTTGACGAAGCCGGTCTCCACCCGCCGGCCGGTGGCGGCGCGGATCTCGGCCGCCGCCTGGTCGAGGCGCTCGACGTTGCGCGCCGCGAGCAACAGGTCCGCCCCCGCCGCGGCGAGCTGCTGCGCGATCACCTGGCCCAGCCCGGTGCCGCCGCCGGTGACCAGGGCCGTTCGGCCCTTCAGCAGCTCGGGCGAGAAGACGGTGATCGGTGGTGGCGGCGGGGGGAGCATGGAGAACCGATGCGCGTTCCGCGTTAGGCGCTATGCGTGACGGAAGGGCGGCGCAGAGGAAACGCCGGCCGCCAAACGCCGCACGCACCACGAGCGGCGCGCGGCGCCGCTTCAGACATTCCCGTACCCTTCGAGCTTGGCGATGATCTGCAGCATCACCTCGTCGGCGCCGCCGCCGATGCTGAGCAGGCGCGAGTCGCGCCAGTAGCGCGAGATCAGGTACTCGTCCATGTAGCCGTAGCCGCCGTGGAACTGCAGGCACCAGTCGGCGACGCGGCGCACGATGCGCCCGGCGGCGAGCTTGGCCATCGAGGTTTCGCGCGTGCACTCCTCGCCGGCGACGTACATGCGCACGCAGTGATAGTTGAGCTGCTTGAGCATCTCGATCTCGGTCTGCAGCTCGGCGAAGGTGAACTGGACGTGCTGCTTGAGCGACAGCGGCTTGCCGAACACCTTGCGGTCCTTGGTGTACTGCACGGTGCGCTCGAGCATCTTCTGCGCTCCGGCGGCGGCGCCGAGCGCGGCGATCATGCGCTCCTTCTGGAACTGCTTCATCTGGTAGATGAAGCCGTACCCCTCGTCGCCGATGCGGTTGGCGACCGGCACGCGCACGTCCTCGAACACCAGCTCGGCGGTGTCGGAGCAGTGGTTGCCGAGCTTCTCGAGCTTGTTGGCGACCGCGAAGCCCGGCGTATCGGTCGGCACGACGAGCAGCGTGAAGCCGTGGTGGCCGGCGCTCGGGTCGGTCTTGGTCAGCAGCGTGATGTAGTCGGCCTGGGTGCCGTTGGTGATGAAGATCTTGCGCCCGTTGACGACGTAGAAGTCGCCGTCGCGGCGCGCCGCGGTCGAGATCGAGAAGACGTCGGAACCGGCGCCCGGCTCGGTGACGCCGATGGCGCCGACCATGTCGCCGCTGATCGACGGGCGCAGGAAGCGTTCCTTGAGCTCGGGGCTGGCGAAATCGTTCAGCGCCGGGGTGCACATGTCGGTCTGCACCATGATCGCCATCGGGATGCCGTTGCACGGGCAGGCCTCCGACATCGCCTCGCAGTAGGCGGCGGTCCACCAGTAGTCGAGCCCGGCGCCGCCGTAAGTCGGATCGTAGGTGATGCCGAGCATGCCGAGATCGCCGGCGCGCTTGAACACCTGATGGGCGGGGAAGGTGCGGGCCTTCTCCCACTCGTCGATGTGCGGGTTGACCTCCTGCTCGAAGAAGTCGCGGATGGTCTGCTGAAAGGCCTGCTGCTCTGCGCTGTAGTAGTTCATGGTCCGGCTGTCCTGTCTGGGGGGGATGGCGACCGGCTATCAGATGCCGCGCGACCCGGCCAGCACCGACACCCTTGCGCGTGCGGCTGCGGCACGACCCCGGATGGGCGCCGCTTGTCGGCGCCCTCCCGGCGATGCACGCACGCCACGGCCGCGGCGAGCGGCTCAGCTCTCGGGCGGCAGGAGGCGGGCGTTCAGGACGATGGCGGCCACGTCGGGATGGTCGAGCAGGTTGCGCGCGCTGCCCTCGACCCAGCGCCACGATCCGTCGGCATGGCGCAGGCGCAGGCGACGGATGAGCGTGACGCCGGGCTGCGCCAGCAACTCCCCGAGGTCGGCGAGGGCGAGGTCGTCGGGATGGATATGGTCGCTGAACAGGCTGCCGACCAGCGCCTGCGGCTCGCGGCCCACGACGTGGCGGCTGCCGCCCGAGACGTACAGCGCGCGCCCGCCGACATCCACCAGGCCGAGCATCTCGCCCGAGCTCTCGATCAGCGCGCGGAAGCGCTCCTGGCTGGAGCGCTGCGCCGCCTCGGCCGCCTTCTGCGCCGTGATGTCGATCATCAGGCCGCGCAGGCGCACCGGGACCCCGTCGTGCGCGATGACCGTGACGATGTCGCGCAACCAGAGATAGCGGCCGTCGGCGTGCCGGATGCGGTACTCGAACGCGTGGTCCTGCAGGGCGCGGATCGCCTCCTGACAGAATGCGACGGCGCGGTCGCGGTCGTCCGGATGGATCAGGGACGGCCAGAACCCCGGCCCGTCCAGCCATTGTTGGCGCGCGTAGCCGAGTATGCGCTCGGCCTGCGGGCTGACGAAGGAAAAGGTGAACGCCTGTGCATCGGCCTCCCAGAGGATGCCGTCGATCGAGTTGACCAGCTCCTCCTGCACCAGGCGCGATGCTTCCAGCGCCCGCTCGGACTGGCGCAGCGCGCCCTCCACGCGCCGGCGTTCGGTCAGATCCTGGAGGATGGACAGGGTGCCGATGACGGCGCCGTCGCTGTCCATCAGCGGCACGAGGTGAAAATCGATCTGCGCCTCGCGCCCATACGCCGAACGGTACAGCCCTTCCGCGCGCTCAGGGTCACCGCCCCCGAGCACGCGCGCATACGCCTCATGCAGCTTGCGGGGCCGCAGCGTCGGCAGGCTGAGCACGTTGATCCTCCGGCTCGCCGCCTCGCCCGGCGAGCCCAGCATGGCGAGCGCGGTCGGGTTGAGATTGGTCACCTGCCCGGCGGCGTCGGTGACCACCAGCCCGACCGGCGACTGCTCGAAGAGCTGACGCCAGAGCTCCTGGCTGCGGCGCAGCTCGGCCTCGGCGCGCCGCCGCGCGACACGCGCCTCGGCCTCGCTGCGCTCGCGCTCAACCACCGGCAGCAGGCGCCCGAGACGATCCTTGAGCACGTAGTCGTTGGCGCCGGCCTTCATCGCCGTCACCAGCACCTCCTCGCGCACCTCGCCGGAGACCATGATCACCGGAACGTCGGGATCGCGGGCACGGATCAGCGCCACCGCCGCGGGCCCGCTGAACTCCGGCATCACGTAGTCGCAGAATACGATGTCCCACGCCTCGTCGAGCGCCGCGCGCAGCGCCGGCGCGGTGTCGATGCGCTGCGACACCAGGTCGTAGCCTCCCTGACGCAGCGTGCGCAGGAGCAGAAACGCGTCGTCCTCCGAATCCTCGATGAGGAGCACCCGCAAGCGCGGCTTGGACGTCGGGTCGTCGTTCACTGCCAGTTCCTGAGCCGGGGCCGGCGCGCGGCGCGTAAAAGCTACAATAGCGACTCCAGAGGCGGCGATGTCAAATCGCTGGGTAGACAGACGGTCAGCCGTGGGCCGCCGCGCGCGGCACGGCCGGCGCCACCGCGGCGCCGAACACGGCGTCGATCGCGGCCAGCAGCGCCGCCGTCTGGATGGGCTTGGCGACGTACCCATCCATGCCGGCGCCCAGGCAGCGCTCCCGATCGCCGCTCATCGCATGGGCGGTCATGGCGATGATCGGTACGCGTGCGCCGCTGGCCGCCCGCTCGCGCCGGCGGATCTCGGCGGTCGCTTCGAGGCCGCCCATGCCGGGCATCTGCACGTCCATGAGCACCAGATCGAAGCGCTCGCGCTCGAGCGCGTCGAGCGCCGCGACGCCGTTGACCGCCAGCGCGACCGAATGACCGCGCTTCTCGAGCAGGCGGACGGCGAGGCGCTGGTTGACCGCGTTGTCC
>JBOHWA010000137.1:0-4319 GCA_050735855.1 Binatia bacterium | reverse complement strand
CCTCGGCGCCGTGGGTGGGGGTGGGCGGGGTGCGCGCCGCAAACCCGGCGCCGAGGGACCGGCGCCCTCCAATCGGACCGACCAGCGGCTGCTACGTGATTCCTTCACGCGCGGGTTTGGATGGTGTAGAGGGCCCTGGCACTGCACGCTTAGAAACTCATGCTCTAGCTCGCAAACGACTCGTTCAGCCGCATGACTGAATCTCGGCCGATCGAGGTCGCCGTCGTCGGCGGCGGCTGCGCGGCGGTCGCCGCCGCCTTCGAGCTCACCCGGCCGGAGCACCAGGGCCGCTACCACGTCACCGTCTACCAGGCCGGCTGGCGGCTGGGCGGCAAGGGCGCCTCGGGCCGCGGGCCGGCCGGGCGCATCGAGGAGCACGGCTTCCACGTCTGGCTCGGCTTCTACGAGAACGCCTTCCGCCTGCTGCGCGAGTGCTACGAGGAGCGCAGCCGCGACGGCCGCGCGCGCCGCTTCGCCGATTGGCGCGACGCGTTCATCCCCAGCCCGCACATCGGCCTGGCCGAGCGCGCGCCGGACGGCTCGTGGGCGGCGTTCATGGCGCAGTTCCCGGGCGGCGACGGCCTGCCGGGCGACCCGTTGACGACCGGCAATCCGTACACCGTCGTCGGCTACCTGCGCCGCACCGCGACACTGCTGCGCACGCTGCTCGCCGCCTGTCAGGCGCGCGATGGCGCGCCCCCGGCGCCGGGGGCCGGCGCGAGCCCGGCGACGTCGGTCGCCGATGTGGTCGACGCCGTGCAACGCCTGCTCAAGTACGGCGTGCTCGCCACGATGGCGGGCATCATCGAAGCCGCCGGCTTGCTCGAGGTCGTCGCCCGGCGCGTCGGGCGCTACCCCGAGAGCGTCGTGCTGACCCTGCTCGACGCGATCGACGCCAACGCCCGGCGCCAGCTCGCCGGGCTGGCCGAGCGCGACGACGAGCTGCGCCGCCTGTGGGAGATCATCGACATCGTCCTCGCCAGCATGCGCGGCATCATTCGCGACGGGCTGCTCACCGACCCGCGCGGCTTCGACGCCATCGACGACCACGACTGTCGCGACTGGCTGCGCCAGCACGGCGCCGCGCCGAGCTCGCTCGACTCGACCTTCGTCCGCGGCCTGCACGCCCTCGCCTTCGCCCACATCGACGGTGACTTCGCCCGCCCGAGCCTCGCCGCGGGCGCGGCGCTGCGCGGCTCGCTGCGCATGTTCTTCACCTACCGCGGCGCGCTCTTCTGGAAGATGCAGGCGGGCATGGGCGACGTCGTCTTCGCGCCGTTCTACGAGGTCCTGGCGCGGCGCGGCGTCACCTTCCGCTTCTTCCACCGGGTCGAGAAGGTCCGCCTGGCCGACGCGTCGAGCCTGGCCCCGGGCGAGCGCCCGTACGTCGCCGCGCTCGAGATCGACGTGCAGGCGGAGGTGAAAGACGGCGGCGAGTACCAGCCGCTCAGCGACGTGCAGGGCCTGCCGTGCTGGTCGTCGCAGCCCGACTACAGCCAGCTGGTCGACGGCGACCGCCTGCAGCGCGAGGGGCGGGACTTCGAGTCGTTCTGGGATCGCCGCCAGGTGGCGAGCAAGACGCTGCGCGTCGTCGACGACTTCGACTTCGTCGTCCTCGCCGTCGGCATCGGCGCCATCCCGCATCTGTGCCCCGACATCCTGGCGCGCGACCAGCGCTGGCGCGACATGGTGACGCACGTCCGCACCACGGCCACCCAGGCGTTCCAGATCTGGCTGCGCGAAGGCGTCGACGAGCTCGGCTGGCGCTACCCGCTGGCCAGCCTGTCGGGCTTCGCCCAGCCGTTCGACACCTGGGCCGATATGACCCATCTGATCGCGGAAGAGCGCTGGCCGCACGCCCCGCGCGCCATCGCCTACTTCTGCTCGGTCCTGCCCGATCCGCCGGCCCCGCCCGATCCGGCCGACGTCGGCTATCCGGCCCGGCGCGCCGCGGAGGTCCAGCGCGACGCCGTGCGCTTCCTCGAGCGCGACATCGGCCATTTCTGGCCGAACGCGGTGCGCCCCGGCGGTGGCTTTCGCTGGGAGTTGCTCGCCGATCCGTCGGGCGCGCCGGCGCCGGGCACGGCGGAGGCGGCGTTCGCGACGCAGTTCTGGACGGCGAACGTCAGCCCGTCCGACCGCTACACGCTGTCGCTGCCGGGCAGCGCGCGCTATCGCATCTCCCCGCTCGACAACACCTACGACAACCTGACGATCGCGGGCGACTGGACCAGCTGCGGACACAACACCGGCTGCGTCGAAGCGGCGATCATGTCGGGCCGGCTCGCCGCGCACGCGATCGCGCAGTCGCCACCGCTCGAGAGCATCATCGGCTACGACCACCCCTAGTCGTCGACTGGAGCAAGGAGGCACCCCGTGAGCGGCACCGATCGTCTGCACCGGCCGGATCCCGAACGAACCGATCCCTTTCGCCAGTGGGCGAACATGTATCGCACGACCGATTCATGGAACCGGCGCGAGCCGCGGAGCGCGGCGGAGGAGGCGGCGGGCGCGGATGGGAACGGCGAGTCGTGGCAGGACGTCGTCACCGAGGGCGTCGCCGTCGGCTACCGCGTCATCGAGGAGCAGATCAGCCAGGGCAAGCGCGTGGCGGAACAGATCAGCCAGGCGTCATATGGCCCGGCGGCGATGACCGGCGACGTCCGCGAAGCGGCGGAACGCCTGATGCGCTATTCGGCCGATCTGGTGGCGCTGTGGATGGAGTTCGTCAACGCCAGCATGGCGAACGGCGATCTGCTGCGCACGCTCTCCAGCGCCTGGCCACAGCCGGCCGCCGGCGCAGCAGCGCAGCCGGCGAACGGGGGCGCGCCGACGGCGTTCGCGGTCGAGATCGCCTCGACCCGCCCGCTGCGCGTCCACTTCGACCTCAAGCCCTGCGCCGCCGGCCGCCCGCTGGCGACGCACGGCCTGCGCGCGCTGGAGATCGACAAGCCACCGCTGACCGAGATCGCCTTCGAGACCGACCGGGCCGGCGGGCCGGTGGCGCTCCGCCTGCGCGTTCCCGAGGGGCAGCCGCCCGGCCTCTACACCGGCGTGGTCGTCGACCAGCAGAGCGGCGAGCCGCTCGGCACGCTCACCGCCCGCCTGGCCGAGTAGGTCCCGCGCAGCATGTCGGCCGCCGTGACCCCGGCGCTCGTCTCCTCGACCCTGCAGGAGTACGGCGCCATCACCAAGGAGGCGCTGGCCAGCTATCTGCCGACGGGCGAGCCGCGCCGCTATCTCTACGACCTGCTCGCCGAGTACCCGCGGCGGCCCGGCAAGATGATGCGCCCGAGCCTGTGCATCGCCACCGCGCGCGCCTTCGGTGCCAGCCTGGCCGACGCGGTGCCGACCGCGGCGGCGATCGAGCTGCTGCACAACGCCATCCTGATCCACGACGACATCGAGGACGAGAGCACGCAGCGCCGCGGCGAGCCCACGCTGCACGCCATGCACGGCATCCCGCTGGCCATCAACGCCGGCGACACCCTGACGCTGATGAGCCTGCGGCCGCTGCTGGCGAACATCGCGGCGATCGGGCCGCGCCGCGCCGTGCGCATCCTCGAGGAGACCCAGCGCATGGCGCGCGAGTCGGCCGAGGGCCAGGCGCTGGAGCTCGGCTGGCGGCGCGACAATGTCACCGACGTCGACGACGCGGCCTACCTCGAGATGGTGCTGAAGAAGACCTGCTGGTTCGGCACCATCTATCCGAGCCGCGTCGGCGCCCTGATCGGCCGCCAGGGGCCGGTCGACCTCGACCCGTTCATCCGCTTCGGCTTCTTCCTCGGCGCCGCCTTCCAGATCCAGGACGATCTGCTCAACCTGGTCGACGAGACCGACCGCTACGGCAAGGAGGCCGACGGCGATCTGTGGGAGGGCAAGCGCACGCTGATGCTCATCCGCCTGCTCGGCGCGGCGCCGCCCGCCGAGCGACAGCGCCTCGCCGACATCCTCGGCCGCCCGCGCGAGGGGCGCACCGCCGGCGAGGTCGCCTGGATCCGCGCGCAGATGGACGCGCACGGCTGCGTCGAATACGCGCGCCGGGTCGCCCACGGCCTCGCCGGCGCGGCCCAGCACGAGTACGCACGCATCTACGCCGGCCTGCCGGATTCGCGCGACAAGCAGTTCATCGAGGGGCTCGTCACCTGGGTCTTCGAGCGCACCTGAGCCGGCCGGCGGGAGCGCCGCGGCCATGAAGCAACGCGCTCGCCGCACCCGCTTCCTGCTGTACGGCGCGACCGGGTTCAGCGGCCGGCTGGTGGCGCAGCGCGCCCGCCAGCGCGGGCTGGCGCCGGTGCTCGCCGGGCGCGACGCCGGGC
>JBOHWA010000136.1:0-3740 GCA_050735855.1 Binatia bacterium | reverse complement strand
GTCGATCCCGCTGCTGGCGGCCATCGTCGGGAGCGCGTGGGCGTTGATCGCCCTGCTGATCCATCGGGTCGTCGTGCCGCGCATCGCCGGGCCGGACGGGACGCGGCTCGGGAAGTTTGAGGCCGAGGTCGCCTCGCAGCTCGGCATCGTGCTCGGATTGTTGCTGTCGTTCAACGCCGTCACCGTCTGGGAGCAGTCCAGCGCCGCGCGCGACGCGACGCTCGCCGAGGCGTCGGCGTTGCGCGAGATCACCGACCTGCTGCCGGAGATCTCGCCTGACCGCCAGGCGCAGCTGCGCGACGCGCTGCGCGCCTACCTCGCGCACGTCATCGATGTGGAATGGCCGCAGCTCGGCCGCGGCTCGCTCGGCCTGCAGAAGCCGGCGGCGCTGCGCTCACTCGCCCACCTGGGACGCGCGTCCGGCAACCAGGATATCCACGATGCCGTCGGTGCCGCGGTCAGCGGCCGCGAGCAGCGCATTCGCATCGCCACCAACCGCATGCTGCCGGCCCGCTGGAGCATCGTGGTCGTCCTCGGCGCCCTGGCGCTGCTCGCCATCGGGCTCGTCCACGCGGAGAATCGCCGCGCGCGCGCCGTCGCCATCGCGATGGTCACATTCGCCATCGCCTCCTGCTTCCTCGTGCTCATGGTCCAGGTGCGCCCGTTCCTCGGCGTCCTGGCGCTGCAGCCCACCGAGCTCAAGTCCCTGGCGGGCGAGTTGGGAAGCGCGCCGCATTGAACGCGCCCGTGGGGCCGCTACGGGCGCGCCGGCGCGCCCCTCCGCGGCCTGGGGTCTGGCGGACGGGCCGCCCGCTCTTTGAGACAAGCAGCGCGACGGTGTTCCCGTTCGAGGCTTGACGCTGATGGTCCTGCCGTTCACCGTCCTGACGCGCATGGAGATCCGCCGGGTCATCGACATCGCCGACCGCGACGCTGCCTATGCGGTGCGGCGGGCGGTGTTCCAGGGCGAACAGGGGGTCCCCGCCGAGATCGAGTTCGACGCCGACGACGAGCGCGCCGTCCACATGATCGCGGCGGACCAGGGCACCGTGGTCGGCACCGGGCGCGTCGTGCTGCAGCCCGACTACGCCAAGATCGGTCGCATGGCCGTCCTTCCCGGCTGGCGTCAACGTGGCGTCGGCCGGGCCCTGCTCGATGCCCTGTTGCAGGAGGCGGCGCGGCGCGGCGCGCCGCGCGCCGTCCTGCACGCCCAGGTGCAGGCCATCGGCTTCTACGCGCGGGCCGGCTTCACCGCCGTCGGCGACGAGTTCGACGAGGCCGGCATCGCGCATCGCCGCATGGAACAGCCACTCTGATTGTTCGGGATGGCGGGAGCCTGGCATGCTGCCGCACTCCACCACGGGGGATCGCCATGGTTGCCACTGCTCACCGCTTCACTGGCCGCGTCGCCGCCGTCACCGGCGCGGCGAGCGGCATCGGGCGCGCGACGGCGCAGTTGCTGGCGCGCGAGGGCGCGCGGGTGGCGGTGCTGGATCGCAACGCCGCCGGTGCGCAGGAGACCGCCGAGGCGATCTGCGGCGCCGGGGGCGAGGCGCAACCGTATGCCTGCAACGTCGCCGACAGCTTCGCGGTGCGCGACACCGGGCTGGAGATCGAACGCCACTTCGGGCGCGTCGACATCCTCGCCAACGTTGCCGGCGTCGGTGACACCGCCGGCATCGAGGGGCTCGAGGCGATCGACGACGCGCGCTGGAACCTCACGCTGGCGGTCAATCTGAGCGGACCGTTCTACCTCTGCCGCGCCTTCCTGCCCGGCATGGCGGCGCGCGGCGCCGGCGCGGTGGTCAACGTCTCGTCCCTCGCCGGGCGCTCGAAGAGCGCCAACGGCGGGCCGGCGTACTCCGCCAGCAAGGCGGGGCTGCTCGGCCTGACCCGGCATCTCGCCTTCGACTACGGACCGCGCGGCGTGCGCGTCAACGCCATCTGCCCCGGCGGCGTCGATACGCCGATGATCCGCGCCGGCGGCGTGCGCCGCGCACGCTCGGATGACGAAGCACAGGCGCGCGCCGCGCGCATCGCCGCCTACGAGCACTTCATGCCCATCAAGCGCCTGTCGCGCCCCGAGGACCAGGCGGCCGCCATCGCCTTCCTGGCTTCGGACGATGCCTCGTACATCAACGGCGTCGCGCTCGACGTGAACGGCGGCTTGTACATGGCGTGACCGCGCGCGCCGCCACAGACGGGAACGCGATCGCGGCGGCGCTACTCCTCGCGCGTCAGGTCGAAGTCGGTCGGCAGCCTGGGCATCACCGGATCCGTGACGCGGAAAGTGCCGACCACATGGCCCGCCTGGTTGAGCGACAGCGTGAAGGTCACCGGCGGGGGACCGGCGCTCTCGTACGACAGACTGGTCGGCGAGAGCACCGCCATCTGCAGCGGATTGGGGAAGATGTTGGGGAACTGGCTCAGCTCGATGACGGTCACGACGCCCTCGTTGACCTGGATCTGCAGCCGCGCGACGAGCATCTGCGTCCCGACCGTCGCCACCCCGGTGAAGAAGCCCAGCAGGCGGGTCGACACGCCGCCGATGATGTCCGGCGTCGGCGTGGCCGTCGGGATGGCGATCGTCGGGGTGACGGTGCGGGTGCGCGTCGGCGTCGGCGTCGGCGTGCCGCGCACCTCGACGTAGCCGGACTCGAAGGCCGCGCAGTGTCCGGCGACGGCGCAATGGTAGCCGTACCGCCCCGGCGTGGTGAACGTGTGGCTGAACGTCCCGGACGAGCGAGCGCCGCTGTCGAACAGCCCGCTGGCCGTGCACGACGGCTGGCCGATCGTGTCCAGGGTCGCCGACCGCACCGAGTGCGTCCCCGCCACCCACATCCACACGACGGTATCGCCCGGGCTGATCTCCACCACCTCGGGATCGAACGGCAAGACGGCCTGCCCGACCTTGACGACGTGGATTGTGCCGCTGGGCGGCGCGGTCGCCGTCGGGGTCGGCGTCGCGCTGGCGCCGAAGCTCCCCTCGTAGACGCTGCCGCCGATGGCGAGCGTGAAGGCGCCGCCGAGCTGGCCGCTGAGGCGCACCGTGATGGTCTCGCCGCCGGGCCCGACGAAGCTTCCCTCCACCAGGAATGACCCGCTGATCGGATCGAACTGGCCGGCAACGCTGACCACCGTCCCCGCCTGCCTGATCCGCTGCCCGGTCGCGGCATCGAGGGTCACCGATCCGGTCGCGTCCCCATCCGCCCCCGCCAGCAGCTCGATCGTGCCGGTGGCGCCGCCATCGAGCCCGACCGTCGCGCTGTAGCGTCCGGCGAATCCGCAGCCGCGCAAGGCGTTGCTCACCGCGGCGATGAGCTCGTTGATCGCGACGCGATCGTTGCCGTTGGCGTCGAGCGACGCACAGTTGTCGACCGGCGCGCGCAGCAGCGCGATGTTCACCCCGGCCACCAGCTCGTTGACCGCCACGCGTCCGTTGCCGTCACAGTCGCCGGCGCACTCTGCCGACACGGGCGTGCTGCTGCACACGCCCAACACCATCGCCCAGACGGCCCAGCGTCGCATCATTTGAGCATTCCCCACGACTGTCATTTCAATCTTGCGAGCCTACGAACCGCGCTACGCAAAGGCAAGCGTGCTCAATCGGCACGCCGCGCCCAACCTGATCAAGAACGAGGCAGGCCTGCTGAAGGCCACCACCCCGTAGCGCCGGCGAGTGAGGTAGCCCGATGGAGGGCGCCGGTCCCTCGGCGCCGTGCTGATCCCAAGACCGCCAG
>JBOHWA010000135.1:0-6704 GCA_050735855.1 Binatia bacterium | reverse complement strand
ATGGACCGTTACGTCAACATCGTGCGCCAGAAGGCCGAGTTGGAGACCGCCGTGGTCGAGCTCGACAAGCTCAAGACCGAGGTGTCGCAGGTGAAGGCCAACGGCGCGTCGCAGTACAATCCCGGCTGGCACGAGGCGATCGCCCTGAGCTCGCTGATGATCACCGCCGAGGCGGTGACGCGCGCCGCGCTGATGCGCGAAGAGAGCCGCGGCGGCCATACGCGCGTCGATTTCCCCGGCGAGAGCGCCGAGTGGCAACAGTACAACGTGGTGGTCAAGCGCACCGCCGACGGCCGCATGGACGTGCGCAAGGAGCAGCGCCCGGCGCCGCCGCCGGAGCTGGCGAAAGTCGCCAACGCGACGCTCGAAGAGCTCGAGGGCCCTGCCGCCCAGAAGGGAGCCTGACGATGGGCACGCGTACCTTCCGCATCTGGCGCGGGGACAAGAGCGGCGGCGAGTTCCGCGAGTACCAGGTCGAGATCGACGAGGGCATGGTGGTGCTCGACGTCATCCATCGCATCCAGGCGCACCACGCCAACGATCTCGCCGTGCGCTGGAACTGCAAGGCCGGCAAGTGCGGCTCGTGCAGCTGCGAGATCAACGGCAAGCCGCGCCTGTCGTGCATGACGCGCATGGACACGCTGCCGGCGGACGGCCCGATCACCGTGCAGCCGGTGAAGACCTTTCCGATCATCAAGGATCTGGTCACCGACGTCTCGTGGAACTACCGCCAGAAGCGCCGCATCCCGCCGTTCACGCCGCGGCCGCGCGATCCGGACGGCAACTACCGGATGATGCAGGAGGACGTCGACCGCATCCAGGAGTTCCGCAAGTGCATCGAGTGCTACCTGTGCCAGGACGTCTGCCACATCCTGCGCGACCAGGAGAAGCAGGAGGCGTTCGTCGGCCCGCGCTTCATGATCTACCTGGCCAACGCCGAGATGCACCCGCTCGACAAGCTCGATCGCATCAAGGCCATCCGCGACGACTTCGGCTCCGGCTACTGCAACATCACCAAGTGCTGCACCGACGTCTGCCCGGAGCACATCAACATCACCGACAACGCCATCATCCCGCTGAAGGAACGCGTCGTCGACCGCTTCTACGATCCCATCGCGCGCCTGCTCGACGCCGCCCTGGGCGGCAAGAAGAAGCAGCCCGCCCCGGCGCTCGATCCGGGCCCTCGCTGACCGCCGGGGTGGTCAGCGGCCCTCGGCGCGGCGCACTTCGCATGCTCGCTGGCCTCACGACGCTGATCGGGCTCGCCGCGGTCATCGCCCTCGGTCTGTCGGCCGGCGCGATGCTGGCCGAGGCGAAGCCCATGGTCGACTCCTGGCGCGCCATGCCGGCGGCGGACTTCCTCGCCTGGTTCGCGCAGAACGAGCCGCGCCTGGTGGCGTTCTTCGCCCCGCTGCAAACCACCACCACCCTGCTCTCGCTCCTCGCCACCGGGCTGTTCGCCTGGAGCCGCCGGCCCGGCGCCGGTCTCTTCGGTGCGGCGACCGCGCTGTGCATCGCGGCGCTGCTGACCTACGCGCTCTACTTCCGCGACGCCAACACCGCCTTCGCCACCCAGACCATTCCCGTCGAACACGTCGCAGCGGCCCTGGCGCACTGGGCGGCGTGGCAATGGGCCCGCACCTCGATCGGCATCTCGGCGTTCGTCTGCGGGCTGCTCGGGCTGACGCGCCGGCGCCGATCGACTACGGAATGAGCAGCACCCGACCGAACGCCTGGCGGCTCTCGACGTAAGCGTGCGCGGCGGCCGCGTCGCGCAGCGGGTACTCGCGGTCGATCACCGCCTGCAGCGCGCCGGCCGCGATGTCGGCCAGGTGGCCGGCGATCATGCCGTGCACGCGCGCGTGGTTCATCATCAGCTCGGCGCCGAGGAAGATGCCGGTGACGGTCTTGTTGCCGGGGCGCAGGGCGTCGAAGCTGGGTTGATGGGTGTCGCGCCCGGCCGAGCCGACGTAGGCGATGCGGCCGCGATAGGCCGCGGCTTCGATGCTGCCCGCCAGCGTGCGGCCGCCGACCGAGTCGACGATCACGTCCGCCCCATGCCCGCCGGTGTGCTCGCGCACCGCGGCGACGAAATCGCCGCTGCGATAGTTGATGCCGTGGTCGAGCCCGAGCGGGACCAGGCGCGCCAGCTTCTCGTCGCTCGACGCCGTCGCCAGCACGCGCGCCCCGGCGCGCTTCGCCAGTTGGATCGCGGCGATGCCGACGCCGCCGGCGCCGGCATGCACCAGCGCCGTCTCGCCGGCGCGCAAGCGGCCGAACTCGAACAGGCAGTCGTCGGCGGTGCCGAACGGGATCGGGACAGACGCGCCGGCTTTCACATCGAGCCCATCCGGCAGGGCCCAGGTCGTCATCGCCGGCACCGCGACCAACTCAGCGTACGAACCGTTCGGCATGATGGCGACGACGCGCTGCCCGATGGCGCGATCGGTCACACCGGCGCCGACCTCGCGCACCACGCCGGCGCACTGATAGCCGACGATGTGCGGCCGCGTGGCCAACACCCCGCCGGCGCGATGCAACGTGTCACCGCCCTCGATGCTGATCGCCTGCACCTCGATCAGCACCTGCCCCGGCCCGCAGCTCGGGTCGGCCACGTCCTCGTAGCGAAACACGTCGGGTGCGCCGGTCGTGTAGTACACCGCTGCCTTCATGATGGTCCTCCGCTCACGTCGCCACCCGCTATAAGTCGGCGGCGGCGCGATAGTCGAGCCCACAGCCTCCGCATAGGCAGCAGCAAATTCTGTTTCCTGCTCATCGTTCTGATGCGGTAGGGTCCGCCTATCAACCAGCATGGGGAGGTGCGGTATGTCGACCATTCGTCCATTGGTGCTTGCCGGGCTCGCGTTGTGCGCCGCATCGGCGGCGGGCGCGATCTCCACCTATTCGGCGCCGATTCGCAGCAGCGAGGGGGACAATCTGGGATGCCAGGTCCAGAACCTCAGCGCCGCCGCGGTCGAGGTATCGACCACCATCGAGAATGGGCTCGGGACGACGATCGACCCTAAGACGTTCGCCGTCCCGGCGGGTCGCTCGGTGCAGCTCTCCTTTACCCAGAGCGCCGTCTTCGGCGCCTACTGCACCTTCACCTTCGAGGCCGATCCAGCCGTGCGCGGCTTCATCAGTCTGCAGGATGCCGGCGGCAGCAACACCCGCCTGCTGTATGACGCACTGCCGATCGACGACAGCCTGCCTGCCACCGCACAGACGATCGTCAGCCCGCCGGTGCGCAGCAGCCAGGGCGACAATCTCATCTGCCGCGCGATGAACGTCTCCGCTGCGCCCGTGCAGGTGATCTCGACCCTGTTCGACAGCCTCGGGGCGGTGGTCGAAACGCAGGACCTCACCATCCCGGCCGGCGATGTGCGCGGCATGTCATCGTCCAACACGGCCATCTTCGGCGGCTATTGCCGCTTCCAGTTCGAGGCCAATCCGACGGCGGTGCGCGGCTACATCGAATTGGAGGACGCCGGCGGCAGCAACACCCGCCTGCTGCTTCCTGCCCTCTCGGTCGCCAGCGCGCCCGACGTGCCCACCGCCACGCCAACGCCGGTGGACACCGAGCTCCCCGTACCGACGCCGACCGCCACGCCGACCGGTCCCCTCCCGCCCGCCTGCTGCGGCGACTGCAACGGCAGCGGCGAGGTGACGATCAACGAGCTGATCATCGCGGTAGGCAATTCGCTGAACGGGTGCCCGACGGAGTGAGGACACGCTGCGTGGCATCAGATGCGGCGCGCGCCGACGGGCCGCCCTATGGCGCAGCGGGCTCGTCCTGAACGGGAGTGACGGAGGTGATCGGCAGGGGAAGCGGGTTCGTGCCGGTGATCAGGCGGGCGCCGCGGTTGAAGGTGAAATAGTTGATGGCCCAGTTGATCAGCACCAGGACGCGATTCTCGAACTCCACCAGATAGAGCAGGTGGACGAACAGCCAGGTCAGCCAGGCGAAGAGCCCCGAGAAGTGCAGCGGCCCGAGCTTGGCGACGGCCTTCGAGCGGCCGATGGTCGCCAGGCTGCCCTTGTCGACGTAGTGGAACGGCGGCACCGGCTGACCCGCCGCCCGCCGCACGACGGCGCGCGCGGCGTAGCGGCCCTGCTGCATCGCCGCGGGCGCCACACCCGGGACCAGGACGCCGTCGGGCTCGCAGTGCGCCATGTCGCCGATGACGAAGATCTCCGGGTGGCCCGGCAGCGTCAGATCGGTACCGACCGTGATGCGCCCGGCGCGGTCGAGGCTGGCGCCGGTCGCCTGCGCCAGGCGCGCCGCCAGCGGCGACGCCTGCACCCCGGCGCCCCACAGCACAGTATGGGTCGGCAGGCGCTCATCGCCGCCGGCGTGGGCGATCGACACGCCGTCGGCGTCGACCTGCTTGACGCTGGTCCCCAGCCGCACCGTCACCCCGAGCCGTTCGAGCTGTGTCTTGGCCTTGGCCGAGAGATCCGGTGGATAGGGCGGTAGGACGCGGTCGGCGGCTTCGAGCAGGATGATCTCGGCGTCGGCCGAGTGAATCGAGCGGAAGTCGTTCTTCAGCGTGTCGTTGGCGATCTCGCCGAGCGCCCCGGCGAGCTCGACCCCGGTCGGCCCGGCGCCGACGACGACGAAGGTCAGCCAGGCGTGCCGGCGCTTCGCATCGGGCTCCCGTTCCGCAGCCTCGAACGCCAGCAGGACGCGGCGGCGGATCTCGGTCGCATCCTCGATGGTCTTCAGCCCCGGCGCGTGCGCTTCCCACTCGGCGTGACCGAAGTAGTGGTGGCGCGCCCCGGCGGCGACGATCAACGCGTCGTAGTCGACGCGGCCGTCGCTCAGCACCACGCGCCGGGCGGCGACGTCGATGTCGACCACCTCGCCCATCAACACGCGCGCGTTGCGCTGCCGCTTCAGCACGGCGCGCAGCGGCGAGGCGATCTCGCCCGGCGACAGGCCGCCGGTCGCCACCTGGTACAGCAGCGGCTGGAAGAGGTGGAAGTTGCGCCGGTCGATCAGCGTCACCTCCACCGGCGCGCGGCGCAGGGCCTGCACGGCGTAGAGTCCGCCGAACCCGCCGCCGATCACCGCCACACGGGTTGTCGCCTGAGCCATACGCGATACCCTACCACCGCATGAGCCCCGCAGCACCGCACCCCCACCGGCCGCCCGCCGGCGCCGTCGTGTTCGTCCAGCGCTCGCGCATCGCCGCCCCTGCCGCAGCGGTCTTCGCCTGGCATGCCCGCCCCGGCGCTTTCGAGCGCCTGACGCCGCCGTGGGAGCGGGTGACGATCGAAGAGCGGCACGGCGGTATCGAGGACGGCGCCCGGGTCGTGCTGCGCATGGGCGCCGGGCCGCTGTCGGTGCGCTGGGTGGCGGAGCACTACGACTTCGTCGACGGCGTGCAGTTTCGCGATCGGCAGGCCAGCGGCCCGTTCGCCTACTGGGACCACACCCATCGCGTCGAGGCCGACGGCCCCGACGCCTGCCTGCTCGAGGATCAGGTGGTCTACGCCCTGCCGTTCGGCGGCCTCGGGGCGCTGTTCGGCGGCGCCTTCGCCGACGCCAAGCTGCGCCGCATGTTTGACTACCGGCATCGAGTCACGGCAGAGGACGTCGCGGCCCATGTGCGCACCGGAGGGACACCGAGGATGAAGGTTCTGGTCAGTGGAGCGAGCGGCCTGATCGGCCGTGCGCTCGTCCCCCTCCTCACCACCGGCGGCCATCAGGTGGTCCGCCTGGTGCGCAACGGCGACAAGCGCAGCGCCGGCACCGTGCAATGGGACCCGGCGGCGGGCACCATCGACGCCGCGGGGCTCGAGGGCCTGGACGCCGTCGTCCACCTGGCGGGCGAGAACATCGCCAGCGGGCGCTGGACCGCAGCCAAAAAGGCGCGCATCCACGACAGCCGCATCGACGGCACCAAGCTGCTGGTCGGCGCGCTGGTCGGATTGCGCAAGCCGCCGACGACGCTGCTCGCCGCCTCGGCGATCGGCTACTACGGCAACCGCGAGCAGGACGTCGTCGACGAGGACAGCGCCCCGGGCGCCGGGTTCCTGGCCGACGTCTGCCGCGAATGGGAAGCCGCCTGCCAGCCGGCGGCGGCGCGCGGCATCCGCGTCGTCAACCTGCGCACCGGCGTCGTGCTGGCCGGCCATGGCGGCGCGCTGGCCACCATGCTGCCGCCGTTCAAGCTCGGCCTCGGCGGCACGCTCGGCAGCGGCGAGCAGTACATGAGCTGGGTGGCGCTCGACGACGTCGCCGGCGCCATCCTGCACGCCCTGACCACCACCTCGCTGTCGGGGCCGGTCAACCTCGTCGCCCCCAACCCGGTGACCAACCGCACCTTCACCAAGACCCTCGGCCAGGTGCTGTCGCGCCCCGCCGTCGTGCCGGTGCCCGCCCTGGCCGTGAAGCTGCTGTTCGGCGAGATGGGCGAGGAGCTGCTGCTCGCCTCGACGCGGGTCGAGCCGCATCGCCTGCAACAGTCCGACTACCCGTTTCGCTTCCCCGAGCTGGAGGAGACGCTGCGCCATGTCCTCGGGCGGTGACTCGCGATGACATTGGTACGCACACCGCTGGTCACCGCCGGGCTGCTTGTCGGCCTGCTGGCCCTGGCCTGGGCCACGGCCGCGGTGTGGTTCGACGGCCCGTCGCCCACCTGGCTCGCCGCGCTGCTGGCCGCCGCGGTGGCGCTCGGCGGACTCGCCATCCTGGTGCG
>JBOHWA010000134.1:0-9359 GCA_050735855.1 Binatia bacterium | reverse complement strand
CGCCGCTTGCCCAGGTCGTCGGCCACATCGGCTCCGAGATCGCCGGCCCGGCCTTCGACCCCTCCGGCCGCCGCCTCTACTTCAGCTCGCAGCGCGCCCCGTACGGCATGATGAGCGGCGGCATCACCTACGAGGTGACCGGGCCCTTCGCCTGATTGCCGCGCTACTCGCGGCCGAATTCTTCCGCCGGATAGAGCGGCAGCACGTCCTTGAACTCGTCGAGCTCGGTGAGCGGATGCGCCGGGTGGTCGGTGGCGTAGCAGGCGTGCGCCAGCAGGTAGGTGGCTCCCGGCGTGGTCAGGAATTGGAAGACGATGGCCAGCACGCCGCGCAGCGCGACCGACGGATCGCTGGTGAGAAAGTGCAGCGTCGGCGCCAGAATCAACAGCGCGATGCCCAGCGTGCCAGCCTTGCCGGCGGCGTGCATGCGGCAATAGACGTCGGGGAAGCGCACCAGGCCGATGCCGGTCACCAGCATGAAGAAGGCGCCGCCGAGCATGAACGCGGCGACCAGCAGGTCGGAGACGAGGTGCGCCGCGGACTCCATCAGAAGATCCGCCCGCGGGTGAGATACTTGGCGATCGCCGCCGAGCCGATGAACCCGACCAGGGTGAGGATCCACACCGCGTCGAAGTACAGCGCCGAGTTCCACATGACGCAGAGGACACAGATCATGCCGACGATCACCGTCGACAGGGTGTCGAATGCCACCGCGCGATCGGCCGGCCCGGGCCCGACGATGATGCGGTAGAGGCACAGCGCGGCGCTGATGAACAGCGCCAGCAGGCACAGCGGCGCCACCAGCGCGACGATCATCGGCCCTCCTTGCGCGCCGCGGCGCGCGTCCAGAGCAGGATGTTGGCCTCGAGCACCGCCTTGGTCGACTGGCGCAGCTCATCCGGGCTCTGCCCGATGTCGATCGCATGCATCACCAGCAGATGCTTGCGCGGCTCGACATGCACGGTGATGGTGCCGGGGGTCAGCGTGATCGAGTTGGCGAAGACCGCGATCTCGAGGTCGCTGCGCGCATCGAGCGGCACGGCGACGAAGCCCGAGCGCAGGCGGTGCAACGGTCCGAGCACCAGCTTGGCGACGTTGATGCTCGACAGCACCACCTCGCGCGCGACGATCCACAGGTAGCGCAGGAAGTAGTACACCTGGCGTAGGCTCATCGCCCCCCCTGCACGCCGGCCGCGGCCAGGCGCGGGCCGAGCACCGCATCGATGTAGGGCGTCGCGAGCGTCACCTCGTCGGCCGCCTGTCCCGCCAGCCGCAAGAGCGGCTGGCCCCAGAGACCGAGGAGGACGGTGGCCAGCACCAGGACCGAGGCCGGCCAGGCCACCGCCCGCCAGGCGATGTCGCCGGCAGCCCGGCGCGGCTTGCCCCAGAACGCATAGGACCAGATCTTCAGCATCGAGAGCAGGGTCAGGAAACTGGTCACCACCGCGATCGCGACGATCACCCACTGCCCGCCGGCGAGGCCGGCGCGCATCAGCAGCAGCTTGCTGAGGAAGCCCGAGAAGGGCGGCATGCCGGCGAGCGAGAAGGCGGCGACGAGAAACAGCGCGGCCGCCGCGGGCGCCGTGCTGGCCACACCGCCCATCTCCTTCAGCTTGCGCGAGCCGGTGACCATCTCCGCCGCGCCGGCGAGCATGAAGAGGCTCGACTTCACGATGATGTGGTGCGTGACGTAGAAGATCGTCCCCGCCACCGCCATGTGCGCCAGGCCGGCGTCGGCCGCCAGCCCGATGCCCATCAGCATGTACCCGACCTGGCTGATGATGTGCCACGACAGCACGCGGCGGATGTCCCACTGGCAGATCGCGCCCAACACGCCGAGCAGCATCGTCAGCCCGGAGAGAACCAACACCAGCTGCAGCGCCACCTCGTGCCCCTCCTGGCGGAAGGTCATGACGAAGACGCGCAGCAGCGAATAGACGCCCACCTTGGTGAGCAGGCCGGCGAAGTAGCCGTTCACGCCGGCGGGGACCACGGGGTACGAGTCGGGCAGCCAGAAGAAGACCGGGAACGCCGCCGCCTTGAGCGCGAAGACCAGCAACAGGACCATCGAAGCGGCCGTCAGCATGGCGGCGCGCGGACCGACCAGGGTGGCGGTGCGCTGCGCCACGTCGGCCATATTGAGCGTGCCGATCAGGGCGTACACCAGCCCCAGGCCGATGACGAACAGGGCGCCGCCGACCAGGTTTACCGCGATGTACATCAACGTCTGGCGCACCTGTGGGCGGCTGGCGCCGACCATCATCGAGCCATACGACCCGACCAGCATCACCTCGTAGGCGACGAACAGGTTGAAGAGGTCGCCGGTGATGAACGACCAGTTCACCCCCAGCAACAGCAGCTGGAAGAACGGGTGGAAGAAGTAGCGCTCCTGCGTCGCGGTGACCGTCGGCAGGCTGCACAGCAGCGCCACCGTGCCGACCGCCATCGACAGACAGAGCATGATGCACGACAGCCGGTCGGCGACCAGGGTGATGCCGTAGGGCGCCTGGTAGCCGCCGATCATCGACGTCTGGATGCCGTGGGCATCGACGTAGGCGAGCAACCAGAAGACGTAGGCCGTCAGGCCGGCGCAGGAGGCGACGTTCACCGCCCGCTCGAGCTGCGGCCGCCCGTTGAGCAGTGCCAGCGCGATGGCGGTGAAGAACGGCACCAGGAGGACGAGGATGAGCTGGTTCACGCGCGCCTCACTCCTCGCCGCCGACCAGCTCGTCGGGGTTGTCGGTGCCGTAGTCGCGGTACACCACGTAGGCGACCGTGAGGAAGAGCGCGCCGACCGCAAAGCTGATGACGATCGCGGTGAGGATGATGTCGGGCGGCAGTGGATCCATCAGCCCCATCACCGCGCCGGCGTCGCTGACGAACGGCGCCGCGCTGCGCAGCGTGAAGCCACCGCAGGCGATCATCGCCAGATTGACGGCGTTGGAGAGCAGACCGAAGCCGATCACCATGCGCACCAGATTGGGGCGCAGGATCAGGTAGACGCCGCAGGCAAAGAGCCAGCCGACCAGCAGGGCGAGCAGGACTTCCATCGTCTCAGCGCCGCTCCCGTCCGAGCTCGACGAAGATCGTCATCAGCGTGCCGAGCACGATCAGCATCACGCCGAGGTCGAAGAACGTCGCCGTCGGCAGGTGATAGCTGCCGAGGTGCAGGATCTGATTGTCCATGTACGGCTGCCCGCGCAGCAGCGGCACGGTGCCGTTCAGCACGGCGATGCCCAACCCGATCACCGACACGCGCCACCAGCGGATCGACGCCGCGCGCTGCAGGCCAAAGGCGAGCAGATACATCGCCCCAGCCGCGGACAGCAGCACGCCGGCGACAAAGCCGCCGCCGGGGTTGTCGTGACCCTGCATGAAGATCTGCGCCGCCACCAGCAGGCTGAGCGGAATGGCGAAGCGGGCGATGATACGGATGACCGGCGAGTCGTGCGTCATGCCGCGCGCCTCCGCGCCCGCAGCAGGCCGAAGACGCACAGCCCGACGGCGACCAGCACCGTGATCTCGCCGTTGGTGTCGAGCGAGCGGATGTCGACGATGATGACATTCACCGCGTTGGCGCCGCCGCCCTGCGCCAGCGCCAGCGACAGCAGCCCGCCGGGCTGCGTGGCGATGTTGTTGGGCTCGCGCAGCCCGGGCGCCATCGCCAGCAGCACCAGCACGGTGACGGCGAGCCCGACGCTGCCGGCGATGGCGACGTTCAGCAGCCGCGCCCCGGGACTGAGGTCGTAGCGCGGGAACGGCGGCAGGTGGACCAGCACCAGCAGGACGAAGATGGTCGACACCGTCTCGATCAGGATCTGCGTCAATAGGATGTCGGGCGAGCGGTAGACGACGTACAGCATCGCCACCAGGAAGCCGACCGTCGACTGGGCGATCGCCGCCGCCAGCCGGGTGCGGGCGCGCACCGCGGCGAAGGTGCCGACCGCGAGCAGGGCGCAGAAGAGCGCGCCGTACCACGGCACCTCGCCGAGGTTGATGCTGATCGCGTGCGAGGGCACGCCTAGGACGCGCAGCGAGAAGAAGGTCAGCAGCGGCAGGGCGAGCAGCGTCGCCGCCAGATACCAGCGCAGCGAGCCGTTCTCCCAGGTCCGGCTGAACAGCTCGCCGCTGCGCACCACCGCGTCGAGCAGGCGCTGCCAGATCGCCGCCGCCGATACCGACCCGACGCGCGCGGCGAGCGCCGCAATCGGCTCGCGCAGGCGGTGTAGGGCGACTGCGAGCGCAAAGCCGACCAGCGTCGCCAGCAGCGGACCGCCGAGGTGTGGCACGGGCGACAACTCGAGCCCCGCCGAGGGCGTCGACGAGAACGTTGCCAGCATCTGCGCGGCCGAGTGGCTGGCGCTGAGCAGGCCGCCGATCGCGCACAGCCCGGCGAGCAGCAACGGCGCCACCCACAGCGTCCCGATCCCGCCATGTGCGTCATGCGCGGCGTGTGCCGGCCGCGGCGCCGGGCCGAAGAAGATACCGCGCACCAGCCGATAGGCCGTGGCGATCAGGAAGGCGTTGGCGGTGACGCCCGCGGCGAGGATCAGCGCGCGCAGCAGCGGCTGCGACGCCAGCCCGGCGTGCTGCAGCACCGCGCCGAGCACCGATTCCTTGGCGACGAAGCCGAGCATCGGCGGTACGCCGGCCATCGACAGCGCCGCCAGCAGGCAGGCGGCGGCGGCCAGCGGCAGCGCCCGCCCCAGGCCGCCGAGCTTGCGCAGATCGCGCGTGTGGGCGTGGTGCTCGACGATGCCCGCAACCAGAAACAGCGCGCCCTTGTAGAGCGCGTGGTTGAGCATCTGCAGCGCGTCCTGCTCCGCCGCGCCGAGGCCATACATCAGCATCAGCAGGCCCAACGCCGACGCGGTGGTGCGGGCCAGGATCGCCTTGAGGTCGTCCTCGCGCGTCGCCTGGTAGGCGCTGAGCACCATGGTGACGCCGCCGACCGTCACCAGCACCGGCATCCACAGCGCCGCGGCGCCGAAGATGGGCAGGAAGCGGCCGACCAGGAAGACGCCGGCCTTCACCATGGTGGCGGCGTGCAGGTAGGCGGAGATCGGCGTCGGCGCGACCATCGCCTGCGGCAGCCAGAAGTGGAACGGGAACTGCGCCGATTTGGTGAAGGCCCCGACCAGCACCAACAGCAGCGCCCAGGTGCCGAGCGGCGAGGCGAGCAGCCGCGCGATCGCCGCCGGGTCGGCGGTGATGGCGCTGAGCGAGAAGCTGCCGGCGACCTGGCCGACGAGCAGGAAGCCGACCAGCATCACCAACCCGCCGAGGGCGGTCACCTGCAGCGCCGTCAGCGCGCCCGCCTTGGCGTCGTCGTCCTCGCTGCGGTAGCCGATGAGCAGGAACGACGAGACGCTGGTCAGCTCCCAGAAGACGAACAGCAGGATGAGATCGTCGGCCAGCGCGATGCCGACCATGGCGCCCATGAACACGGCCAGGGCGGCGTAGTAGCGGCGGGCGCGCCCGGCATCGCGCGGCTCGAGGTAGGCGAGCGAGTAGAGCGCGATCAGCGTGCCGACGCCGGTGACCAGCAGGGCGAAGAACAACCCGAAGCCATCGCCGCGCAGGGCACAGGCGACGTCGATCGCCGGTAGCCACGTCCAGCGCACCAGCAACGGCTGCGCCGGGTCGAGTCCCGCGGCCAGCCGCGCCAGCAGCGCGAAGCTGCCGCCGGCGGCGCCGGCGACCAACCAGCCGCTGCGCAGGTGCAGCACGGCGGCCAGGGCACAGACGCCCACCGCGCCGGCGAACGGCAGGGCAACAGCGAGCGGCAACAGGAGACTTTGGTCGAGCACGATGCAGACCCCAGCCCTCTCAGGTGCCCCCCAGAGTCGGCCAGACTATAGTCACGCTGCTTCCCGATCGCACCGGTGAAGTCAAGTCGGGCTGCCGCGCGCGCAAGCTCAGACGAACAGGGGCGCGCCCCAGCGGTCGAGATACGCCATCTCCGCCAGCGGCTTGCGCGACAGCGGTCCGTGCCCGCCGCCGCTCGGGTAGCCGATCGGGATGAACGCCGCGGTGCACCACGGCTCGGGTAGCGCCAGCAGCGGGCGGATCTCCACTTCCGCCATGCACAGCAACGTCGTCAGCACGCAGCCGAGCCCCTCGGCTCGGCAGGCGAGGAGCAGGTTCTGCACCGCCGGGTAGACGCTCGCGCCGCCGACGATCGACGGGCGGCCGAGGTGCAGGTCGGTGATCGCCAGCCGCTCGGGGTTGAAGCAGAAGACGACGATGACCGGCGCCTCGTCGAGGTGCGCCGCGAGGTGGTCGGCGGCCAGCAGCCGGCGCTCGCCCTTGCTGCGCGCCGCGTCGGGGAGCTGCGCCATGGCGCGGCGCTGGCCGCTCGCATAGCGCGTCCAGGGTCCCTCGTAGAGCTCGCGCAGGCGACGTTTGCTCGCCGCGTCGCGCACGGCGATGACGCGCCAGGGCTGGCGGTTCCCACCCGACGGCGCCCAGATGGCCGCCTCGAGCACGCGCCGCAGGACGTCATCGGGCACCGGGTCCGGCCGCAGTCGCCGCACCGCGCGCGTCGTGCGCATCGCTTCGTAGAGCTCGATTCCCATGCCGTCCTCCTGTCCTTGCGCTGGCATGCCGCAGGCGCTGGCGCCGCACAAGGCGGGGCGCGACTTGGTCGCGTCCAACTGGAGGGCGCCGCTCCGTCGGCGCCGGGGGCGGCGGGCGGGGTGCTCGTCGCACGCACGCCGCCGACAAGCGGCGCTCTCCCGGCGATGCCCCGCGCACCTCGCTTTCCGCCGGTTTGACCGAGGCGGGGAAAGGGCGGAATGGTGCGCGCCGAAAAGGAGCGTCGCGTATGTCGATAGGTCGCGGACGGATCTGGGTGCAATGGCTGCTGCTGGTCGCAACGCTGGCGGCGACACCCGTCCGGGCGGTGGACAGCGCCTTCACGTATCAGGGCCAGCTCAAGCAGCAGGACGTGCCGGCGGACGGTCCCTGCGACTTGCGCTTCGAGTTGTTCGACGCGGCGATCGATGGCGGTCAGATCGGTGCGGCGCAGACGTACACGGACGTCGTGCTCGCCGACGGTCTGTTCACCCTGCAGCTCAACTTCGGTGGTGAGGCGTTCGACGGCAACGATCGCTGGCTGCAGATCGCGACGCGCTGTCCCGCCGGCGCCGGCGCCTTCGCCATGCTCACTCCGCGCCAGCCCCTGACCGCCACGCCGTACGCGCTCTTCGCATCGAGCATCGCCGACGAGGCGGTCACCAGCGCCAAGCTGGCCGATGGCGCCGTCGGCACCGCGCAACTCGCCGCTGGCGCGGTCACCGGCGACAAGGTCGCGAACGGCAGCCTCGACGAGAGCGCCGTCGGCTTCAACTACGCCGGCAGCACCTCCAAGGCCGGTCCGGCGACCGATCTCGTCTGTGGCGCCTGCGTCGACGTGGACGAGCTCAGCACCGCCGGCTCGCTCGCCGGCCAGGTCCCCACCGCGACCGCCAACGGGGTCGAATGGCGCGCGCCGTTCGAGCTGCCCTTTACCAGAACCGTCTCGGTCCCGATCGGCATCGCCGCCTTCGAGATCCTCCTCACCAGCAGCCAGGGCAGCGCCGTGCACCTGTCGACCGCGACGCTGAACACCTCCGCCCCGCTGCTGCTGGCGGAGTACAACGCGCTCGGCGGCGTCGCCATCGAGGGCCGCGCCGCCAGCCTGACCTCCGGCGGCGTGCTCGGCAGCTCGACCGGGTCGTTGCGTGCCGGCGTGGAGGGATCGGCGGTGGGCAACGGGGGGACCGCCGTGCAGGGCACCGCGCAGGGAACCAACGGGATCGGCGTGCGCGGCGTGGCTGCGAACGGCACCACGGCGAAAGCCGTCCACGGCGTGAGCAGCAACGGCTTTGCCGGCTACTTCGAAGGGCGCGTGCTGATCGACGCCGACACCGGCGACGATCCGCTGGTCGTGCAGACCAACGGCGCCAACGTGGCGCGCATCGACGACGCCGGCAAGGGCTTCTTCGATGGCGGCACGATGGTGGGCGGCGCCGACGTGGCGGAGTTCGTCCCCACCTCGGACCAGCCCGGCCCCGGCGACGTGGTCGAGATCGATCCCGACAGCCCCGGCCGCTTTCGCCGCGCCGCGACCGCCAACAGCCCCGCCGTCGCCGGCGTGATCTCGACCGAGCCCGGCGTCTCGCTCAACGCGGCGCAGGGCGCCGCCCAGGCGGCGAGCGGGCCGCAGTAGGCGCTGGTCGGCCGCGTGCCGGTCAAAGCGACGGCCGCGAACGGCGCCATTCGCCCCGGCGACCTGCTGGTCGCCTCGGCCACCCCCGGCCACGCCATGCGCGGGCCGGCCAATCCGGCGGCGGGCACGGTGATCGGCAAGGCGCTCGGCCCGCTCGCAGCCGGCGTTGGCGTCACCGAGATGCTGGTCATGTTGCGCTGACCCGGGCCATGCACGCGCTGCTCACACGCAGTCTCTGCTGGCTGGCGGTGCTCGCGGCGCCGGCGCTGGCGCAGAGCGGCGGCGGCTACGACCTCAGCCGCCATGCCGTCGCCGGCGGCGGCGCCACGTTCAGCAGCGCCGGGCCGTACGCCCTTGGCGGCACCATCGGACAACCCGACGCCGGGGTGCTCGGCAGGGACGGCTACAGCCTGCGCGGCGGCTTCTGGCCCGGGCTGGCGCCCGGTGCGACCGCCACCCCGTCGCCAACCGGCAGCCGGCCACCCACCGCGACGGAAACGCAGACCCGCACGCCCAGCGCGACGGGGACGGCGTCACGCACAGCGACGGCGAGCGCCTCGCCGACCGCCAGCGACTCGCCAACGCCCACCCTGACCGTGCCCCCGGGTTCGACCGCGACGGCAACCCCGACCTCCGCCGCGCCAACTTCGACCGCGACGGTGACGCGGACGCCGACCACCAGCGCCTCGCCGACGCTCACCCTGACCGTGCCCCCGGGTTCGACCGCGACGGCAACCCCGACCACCGCCGCGCCCACCGCGACCGCGACGCACACCCCGACGGCCTCGGCGACACCGGCCGGCCCGACGCCGACCAACGCTACGCCCAGCGTCACGCCGACGCCCACGGCCACCCCATCCGACGTCTGCGTCGGCGACTGCGGCGGCAACGGTGTCGTCTCGATCGGCGACCTCATCGTCGGCGTCAACATCGCGCTCGGCAACCAGCCGGTGACGAACTGCCAAGCCTTCGATCCGAACGGCTCCGGCACGGTGACGATCAACGAGCTCATCCGGGGCGTCAACAACGCGCTGAACGGCTGCGGCGACGCCTGACGCGCCCGCCGATTCCCGCCGGCTTGGCCTGGAGGGCGCCGGGCCCTCGGCGCCGGGCTGGCGACGAGCACCCCGCCCGCAACCCCCGGCGA
>JBOHWA010000133.1:0-2481 GCA_050735855.1 Binatia bacterium | reverse complement strand
CCGAGCAGCGCCAGCGCTTCGCGCAGGTCGACGCGCGGCTGCAGCTCGGCCAGCGCCGCCTGGCGGGCGACGATCTCGGCCGGTGGCGCCGCGGCACCGAGCCACGCCGCCAGGGTGTCCTCGCCGGCCCGCGTGCGCGCCGTGCAGAGCAGCTCGAACAGCGAGCCGGCGCCGAACAGATCGAGGTCGCCGGCGTAGGGATGGGCGGGGTCGACGAAGCGCAGGCCCGGCTCCCCCTGGCCGGCCCAGCGATCGTCCAGCCGCGCGAGGCCGCGCTCGAAGTACTGCACGGCGCGCGCGGCCTGACGCCGCGCCGGGATGACGCGCGTGTGCGCCAGCACCAGGGCGCCGAAGGCGATCAACGGCACCGCCAGCCACACGGCCGGCAGCGCGGCGAAGCCGAAGGCCGCCAGCGCCAACGCCGCGGCGCCGACGAAGATCACCAGCCGCCAGTTGCCGATGCGGCGTTCGGCGGCGGCCAGCTCGGCGGCGCGCCGCTGTCGCTCGGCGAGCCGCCGTTGATATTCTTCGCGCGCCGCGCTTGAGTCCGGCGAGAGCATTCCGTGCCTGCTACCACGCGAACGAGCGGCGAGCGATGAGCGGTCCGACCGCGCCCGACCTGCACCCGGCCACCGTGCGCCTGCTGCTGCTGGCGGCCATCGCGCTCACCGTCGTGGTGCGCGTCGCCTATCTGGCCGACAAGCCGTTCTGGCGCGACGAAGCCTGGGTGGCCGGCGCGGCGCAGGAACGCCTGATGGCGGTCGGTGACGCGCAGCGACCGCGCCCGGTACCGATCGGGTTCATGGCGATGATCCAGGCGGCCGCGGCGCTGCCCGGTCTGTCGCCCGAGGTCGCCTATCGCCTGCTGCCGCTGCTGGTCGGCCTGCTCGTGCCGCCGCTGTTCGGGTGGTTCGCCCGCGCCCTCGGGGCCTCGGCGGCGACGATGGTGATCGTCGTCTGGCTGGCCGCCGGCCTGCCGCCGTTCGTCTACTACTCGCGCGAGCTCAAGTCGTACGGCCTCGACCTGTTCTTCGCGCTGCTCGTGCCCCTGCTCGCCTGGCGGGCGCTGGCGGACGGGCCGCGCGCCGGCGGCGCCGCCGGGGCGGGATTGACGCTGGCGGTGATCGCCGCCCCGTGGGTCAGCTTCGCCGCGCTGTTCCCCATCGTCGGAGCGCTGTCGTGGGCCTGGCTGCGCTGGTGGCGACCGGCGGCCACGGCCGTGCGCCGCACGCTGCTGATCGCCAGCGGGCTGTTCGGACTCTCCTTCGCGCTCGCCTACCAGGTCGGGCTGGGCAACCAGGCTGCCAGCCGCAGCCTGCATCGATACTGGGCAACGCGATTGTTCACCGTGCATGAGACGTCGCTGCTCGAGCAGATCCCCGACGCCATCGCCCGCTACGCGGTCAATTCGACCACCTACTTCTTCCCGTCCGGCTGGCCGCTCGCCATCGGCCTGGCCGCGCTCGGCCTGGCCGTGTGGCCGGTGCGCTCGCGCGGCTTTCTGCTCTGGCTCGCCGCCGCCCCGGCCGCCGCCGCGATCGGCGCGGCGCTCGCCGACCGCTACCTGCTCGAGCACGGCCGCCTGCTGCTCTTCGCGGCGCCGCCGCTGCTGCTCTTCACCGCCGCCGGCCTGGCCTGGCTCGGGGCGCGCGCCGGGCGGCGCGGGACGGCGGTGGCCATCGGCGCCGCGGTGGTGGTGGCCTTGGGCTGGAGCGCCGCGGCCATCCGTCACCGCCTCCCCCCACACCACAACAACGTGAGCCTCTACTTCCGCTACGACGTGCTGCATGACGTCGACGCGGCGATCGCCGCTGCGGCGGCCGTGGTGCCGCCCGACGAGCCGCTGCTCATCTCGCTGTTCGCCGGCAAGCAGTTCGCGTACTACAGCCGCGGCCGCCTGCCGCAGGCGCTCGTCTGTATCGAGCCCTGCCCGGATTTCAGCCAACGGCGCGCCGAGTTCCTCGCCGCCGTCGGCGGGCGCGGTTGGGCGATGCTGATCGATGAAGAGGTGTGGTCGTTCAACCAGGCCCTCGAGGCCGCGAATGTGACGCGCGCCAGGCGCGTGCGGGTGCGCGGAGTCCAACTGTGGGAGCTGACCCGGTCGCCGCCACCCGGGTCGTGAAGCCGGCGTGAATCTGTTACGGGGGCGGCGGTACGTGGCGATGGAGCGAGCGAGCGGGACGGCGCAGGACGGTCGCGGCTGATGCTGCTGGGTAGCTTTCTCGTCGCCTCGGCCGTCGTCTGGGCCGCGCTCTTCGGCTATACCGCCGTGCTGCTGCTGCTCGTGCGCCGGCGCGCACGCCCCGACAACGGCGCACCGGCGGAGCTGCCACCGATCACCGTCGTGATGGCGGTGCGCAACGAGGCGACGTATATCGCCGCCAAGCTCGCCGATCTGCGCCGCAGCGACTACCCGGCCGAGCTCCTGAACGTCGTCGTGGTCGAAGGCGGCTCGACCGATGACACCGCGGCGTTGACCGC
>JBOHWA010000132.1:0-3213 GCA_050735855.1 Binatia bacterium | reverse complement strand
ACCGGGAACTCGCGCCCGTCGGCGCGCCGTGCCGCCAGCCCGCCGGGCGCCCAGAGGTACGGCCCGGGGCTCGCTTCCCCGCTCTGCGCGCGCGCCAGCGCCTGGCGCAGCGGGGCGGTCAGGAAGGCGTCGACCGGCTGGCCGAGGGCCGCCGCGGCGGCGCAGCCGAACACCTGCTCGGCCGCGTCGTTGAACAGCTCGATGTGTCCGGCCGCGTCGACGGTGACGATCGCGTCCATTGCCGAGTCGAGGATCGACGCCAGCCGCTGCTCGCTGTCGCGCACCGCCTGCTCGCTGCGCAGCCGCTCGAACTCGGCGCGCGCCCGGGCGGCGAAGATGCGCAGGATCGGCAGGCCGCGCGGATCGCGCATCGGTCGGTCGTCGAAGATCGCCAGGTGGCCGAGGACGGTGCCGGCGCGGTCGACGATCGGCACGCCGCAGTAGCTCTCCGCCTGCCAGTCGACCAACCCCTTGTCCTCGGGGAAGAGCGCCTGCAGGCGCTCGGGGTGGTGCGACATCTCGCCGTTGAGCACCGCCTCGCACGGCGAGCCCGCCACCGGGATGTCGAGGTTCGGCAGCAGACCGCCCGGCCCCCACACCGCCAGGGTGCGGAAGCGCTGGCGGTCGGCGGAGAGAAAGGTGACGAACGAGTAGCGCACGCGCAGCGCCGCGGCGAGGTGCTCGACCAGCGAGCTGAAGAAGCGGTCGCCGATCTCCGCCTCTACGCCCTCGACGATGGCACGCAGCAGGGCATCGTCGGTCGGACCCGGCGGCATCTCGGATCGCTCGCTCACGCCGCCGAGATGTAGCAGGTCGCTCGCCGCACGGTCGAGATTCCTACCGGTGGCGGGCCTGTGCCCTGAACGAGGCTGCCCCCTGCTCAGAGAATGGGCGCGACGCATGTCGCGGGGAAACACACGCATACCAGCCGGCGCACAAGACGACGGCCCGGTCTTTGCGTCTACCAGGTGCGTTTCACACGTTTTTCCCCAAAACCCGAAGGAGGCTCTCCGTGAGCGGAAGCGCAGCTCGACTCCAGGCCATCGAGGCCGTCACCACGTACAAACCCATCTCGAAGCCCCTGTCCTTCTCCGAGGTTTCGGCGGACAAGCTCTTCGGGTCGAACGTTTTCAACAAGTCGGCGATGAAGGCGCGGCTGCCCAAGCCCGTCTTCCAGTCGCTGATGCACACCATCGACAGCGGCTCGACCCTCGATCCGTCGATGGCCGACGCGGTGGCGGCGGCGATGAAGGACTGGGCGATCGAGAAGGGCGCGACGCACTACGCGCACGTGTTCTATCCGCTCACCGGCTTCACGGCGGAGAAGCACGACAGCTTCCTCTCGCCGGACGGCCAGGGCGGCGCGCTGGCCGAGTTCGCCGGCAAGACCCTGATCCAGGGCGAGCCTGATGCCTCGAGCTTCCCCAACGGCGGCATCCGCGCCACCTTCGAAGCGCGCGGCTATACCGCCTGGGACGTCACCAGCCCGGCGTACATCCTGGAGAATCCCAACGGCACCACGCTGTGCATCCCGACCGCGTTCGTCTCATGGACCGGCGAGGCGCTCGACAAGAAGACGCCGCTGTTGCGCTCGCAGCAGGCGCTCAATGTACAGGCGCAGCGCGTCCTCAAGCTGTTTGGGCACGACAAGCCAGCGACCGTGTTCTCGTTCGCCGGCGCCGAGCAGGAGTACTTCCTGATCGACCGCCACTTCTTCTTCTCGCGCCCCGACCTGATCTCGACCGGCCGCACGCTGTTCGGCGCGCCGCCACCCAAGGGACAGGAGTTCGAAGACCACTACTTCGGCGCCATCCCCGAGCGCGTGCTCGCCTTCATGCTCGAGACCGAGAACGAGCTCTTCAAGCTCGGCGTACCGGCCAAGACGCGCCACAACGAGGTCGCCCCCGGGCAGTACGAGCTGGCGCCGGTGTTCGAGCCCGCCAACCTGGCGCACGATCACCAGCAGCTGCTGATGGTGACGCTCAAGCGCGTCGCCGAGAAGTACGGCATGACCTGCCTGCTGCACGAAAAGCCCTTCGCCGGCGTCAACGGCTCGGGCAAGCACGTCAACTTCTCGATCGGCAACGCCACCCAGGGTAACCTGCTCGATCCGGGCGAAACGCCGCACGCCAACGCCCAGTTCCTGGTCTTCTGCGCCGCGGTGATCCGCGCCGTCCATAAGTTCGGCGGGCTGTTGCGCGCGGTGGTGGCGTCGGCGTCGAACGATTTCCGCCTCGGTGCCAACGAGGCGCCGCCGGCGATCATCTCGATCTTCCTCGGCGAGCAGCTGACCGACATCTTCGAGCAGATCGGCAACGGCGGGGCCACCAGCTCCAAGGAGAAGGGCACGCTGACCATCGGCGCCGACACGCTGCCGAAGCTCCCCAAGGACGCCGGCGACCGCAACCGCACCAGCCCCTTCGCCTTCACCGGCAACCGCTTCGAGTTCCGCGCCGTCGGCAGCTCGCAATCGATCGCCGGCCCGATGGTGGCGATCAACACCATCCTCGCCGATTCACTCGATTTCATCGCCAGCAGGCTCGAGGCCGCCGTCGCCGGCGACCCCGGCAAGTTCAACACCGCAGTGCAGGCGCTGCTCAAGGAGATCCTCGCCGAGCACGGGTCGGTCATCTTCAACGGCGACGGCTACTCGGAGGCGTGGCACAGCGAGGCCGCCAAGCGCGGGCTCGGCAACTTGAAGACCTCGGTCGACTCGCTGCCGGTCCTCGACGATCCGGCGGTCAAGGAGGTCTTCGAGAAGTACGGCGTGCTCAGCCACCGCGAGCTGCACAGCCGGCTCGAGGTGTACCTCGAGCTGTACTGCAAGAGCGTCGCGGTCGAGGCGCGCACCACGATCGAGATGGCCCGCACCACCATCTTTCCCGCCGCCATCCGCTATCAGGGCGAGCTGGCGGCCACCTGCGCCAGCCTGATCGCGGTCAAATACAAGTTCGACACCGACACCCTCGACAAGGTGACCGCGTTGGTCAAGGACCTGCAGGACGGGACCACAGCCATCGAGAAGGCGCTGGGATCGAACGGGCACAGCTCGGTGCTCGAGCACGCCCGGCACTACTGCGACAAGGTGCTGCCGGCCATGCTGGCGGTGCGCAAGACCGCCGACGAGCTCGAAGGCATCGTCGCCGACGATCTGTGGCCGCTGGCCACCTACCAGGAGATGCTGTTCATCCGATAACCTGGAGGGCGCCGGTC
>JBOHWA010000131.1:0-2556 GCA_050735855.1 Binatia bacterium | reverse complement strand
GCCAGCGGCAGCGCGCGCACGCCGCCGGCCGGGTTGGCGCCGGGACATTCGGGCCAGGCCGGCGTGGCACCGGGACGGCGGCGGCGCAGGCCGATGCACTCCGCCATCGACGCGCCGTCCGGATCGTAGGTGCCGAAGATCATCACGTTGCGGCGCAGCGCCGCCGCCAGCCCCGCGTCGTCGGTGAAGCGCGGCAGCGCGGCGGCGAGCGTGGTGTGGCGCAGCGCCTCGACCTCGGCGTCGGAGAGCGCCGCCAGGCGCTCCCACAGCGCGCCGAGGCCGGCGAGGGTGGCGGCGTCGGCGCGCAGGATCACCCGCGCGGCATCGAGCAGCGCCGGCGTGGGCGGACGCCCCGGCCAGGGGAAGTCGCGGGCGCGACCGCCGTCGCCCTGCACGAAGACGCGCAGGACGCGCTCGAGCGGGATGCGCGCGGCGACGAATTCGGTCGCGCCGGCCGCCGCCAGTGCGGTGCCGAGGTGGCCGTTGGGCCACAGGTAGGCGCCGGCGTCGATGACGTAACCGCCGTCCTCGAACGAGCGCAGCCGCCCGCCGACCTCCACCTCGCGCTCGAGCACCAGCACGCGGCGGCCGCGCCGGGCGAGGATCGCGGCGCTCAGCAGGCCACCCAGGCCGGCGCCGATGACGATCGCGTCCCAGGTGTCGTCCGACATCGCCGGACCGGAAAGACACCGCCGCGGCTGCTGGCGCAGCCGCGGCGTCGATCTCACTCGCTCAGGCGCCGGTCTGGGAGCGGCGACGCATGAGCGTCAGGCCGCCGGCGGCGATGAGCACCGCGACCAGGGCCAACAGGCCGGTCGACGATACCGTCGGCACCGGGGCGGCGATCGCGGCGCAGACGCCCACGCTGCCGGGCAGATTGCAGTCCTGCCCCTGCGGGCACACCGTGGCGCAGCAGACGCCATTTTCGCACGGCAGGGCGCCGGCACAGGCGGTGGGGAACTCCTCGCACGACCCGCCCTGCGGAATCGCGGGTATGCAGCCGCAGACGGCGATGTGGCCGTTGCCGTTGGTCATGCCAACGGTGCCGTTGATCCCCACGTCGACGCAGGTGGTGTTGCCCCCATCGCAGGCGCCGTTGCACTCAGGCGCGCTGCCGCCGCAGAGGACGGGGCACTCGGTGACGGTGCAGTTCTGGCCGACCATCTGTGAGATGCCGCCCTGTTGGTCCTCGCAGATGCTGCGCGAGAGCTCCGCGCAGGTGCCGTTGGCGAAGCAGCAGGCGCGCTGAACGCCTTGCACCTGGCCAGCGTCCATGATCGACGCTAGGGATCCCGCCAAGACCAAGCCGGCCGCCAGACTCCAGAACCCCGACGTCGTCCGCTCTGCCATGAAGTGTTCCTCCCGCTATCGACCCGCGCTGGCGCACTGCGCTCCCACCGCGCAAGGCGCCTTTGTCTACGCGAGTCATGCGGCAAAGTCCAGCCATTTGGGACGGCACTGGAGGGCGCCGGGCCCTCGGCGCTGTGCTCGCCGCGAGGGCTTTGCCCATAAAAAGCGAAAAGCCGACCACGGATTACGCGGATTGACGGATTTCACGGAGAGAACCCTCAGAAATCCGTTTCCTCGGCTCGTATCCGCGCAATCCGTGGTTTGCGTTGTCTTTTATGGGCAAAGCCCGCCGCGAGATCCCCGCCCGACTCCACCCCGGCGCCGAGGGCCCGGCGCCCTCCAGGGGTGCTCGCCTGCTCGCGGCGGGCGAGGGTGGACCGGCGCGCTCGTGCGTTGAGATCGGGCGCCGTGGCTGGTAGCGCTCGCGCATGTCTGTGCGGCCGGTCGTCGTGCTCGCCATGGTGCCCTACTTCACCGCCGAGCTGTTCGGCGAGGTGCAATGGCGCGACCTGCGGGCGGTGGCGGAGGTGCCCGACGCTGAGCCCCTGACGGCCTTCGGCGAGGCGCGCGCCGCGCGGCTGCTGGCCGACGCCGACGTCCTGCTGACCGGCTGGGGCTGCCCGCCGATCGATGCGGCGGCCCTGGGTCTCGCACCGCGGCTGCGCGCCGTCGTGCACGCCGCCGGCACGGTCAAGGGGCACGTCACCGACGCCTGCTGGGCGCGCGGCCTGCTGGTCAGCTCGGCGGCCGCGGCCAACGCGCTGCCGGTCGCCGAATACACCCTGGCCGCCATCCTGTTCGCCAACAAGCGTGTCTTCCGCCTGCAGCAGCGCTACCGCGCGGTGCGCGGCCGGCGCTGGTGGCCGCAGGAAGCGCCCGGGCTGGGCAACTACCGCAAGGTGGTGGGCATCGTCGGCGCCTCGCACGTCGGCCGGCGCGTGCTCGAGCTGCTGCGGCCGTTCGATTTCGAGGTCCTGCTCGCCGATCCCTTCGTCGATTCCGCCGCCGCTGCCGCCCTCGGCGCGCGCGCGGTCGAGCTCGATGCGTTGCTGGCAGCGGCCGACGTCGTCAGCCTGCACGCGCCGGCGCTGCCCGAGACCCACCACCTGCTCGACCGCCGCCGCCTGGCGCTGATGCGCGACGGCGCGACGCTGATCAACACCGCGCGCGGCGCGCTGGTCGACGGCGCGGCGCTCGCCGCCGAGC
>JBOHWA010000130.1:0-3402 GCA_050735855.1 Binatia bacterium | reverse complement strand
CGTGAAGGCCGCGCGCCGCGCGCCGGCCGGCGCCGCGGCCGTGGCCGAGGGAATGGGGGAGATGGCAGGGGGGCGCGACTACTGGCTGATCGGCATTCTCGCGCTCGCCGCGCTGTTGAACTGCTGGCATCTCGCCTGGGGATTGCCCAACGGCAACCACTCGTGGGCGGCCGATGCGATCGGACCGGTGACGGCGTTGGGCGTCGCCCGCCGCATGTTCGCCTCCTGGAACTCCGGCTGGTTCTACTTCAAGTACCCGCCAGGCTGGCCGTTCGTGATGGTGGTGGCGTTCACCCCCTACCTCGGCTTTCTCTACCTCACCGGCGCCTGGCGCCATCCGCAGGCGCAGTACCCGTACGGCTTCGCCGATCCGGAGGCGACGCTGTTCACGCTGGCGGTCATCGGCCGCCTGCTCAACGTCGGCTTCGCCATCGGCACCGCCGCGCTGGCGTACGGCATCGCCAACCGCCTGGTCGGGCGCCGCGCGGCGCGCTGGAGCGCGTTTCTCACCGCGACCGCCTACCCGGTGATCTATTACGCGCACACGACCAACCTCGACATGAGCTACTGCTTCTGGCTGATTCTCGCGCTCTACAGCGCGATCGTCGCCAGCCGCTCGCGTGCTCTGCTGCCCTGGGCGGCGCTCGGCGTGGCGGCCGCGATGGCGCTGTCGACCAAGGAACAGGGCTTCGCCTTCCTGTTGCCGCTGCCGTTCATGGTATGGCTGGCGCACGCGCGGCGCGAGGGCGGCGCGCGCATCGTCTGGCAGGCGCCCTCGCTCGCCATGGCGGGGGCGGGGCTGGCGACGCTGCTGCTGGCGAACAACGCGCTCTTCAATCCGATGGGCTTCGCCGGCCGCATCGCCTACCTGCTCGGCCGGCCGTTCGCCGGCGTCGAGGTGCGCCTGGCGCCGGTCGAGTTCGCGCTGTGGAAGGGCGCCAAGGAGTGGCGCTACCTCGATCACCTGTGGATCGGCATGGACAGCTCGCTCGGCCTGCCGCTGCTGCTGCTGGCCGGCGCCGGGGCGCTGGTCGTCTGGCGGCTGCCGCGCGCCGCGCTCTGGCTGCTGATCCCGGTGGTCAGTCACTACTATCTGTCCTTGCGCGGCTTGGAGCTGATCACGTTGCGCTACCTGTTGCCGGTCACCGTGGTGGCCCTGGTGCTGGTCGCGATCGTGTTGACCGAGGTCCGCGCCCGCCAGCGCGTCGTCGGCACCCTGGCGCTCGCCGCCGTCGCCGTGCTCAGCCTGGCGCGGGCGGTCGAGACGGAGTGGCTGATGGTTGCCGACCCGCGCTACCGGGCCGAAGCCTGGATGGCCGAGCATCTGCCGGCAGGTGCGCGGGCCGAGATCTACCAGAAGCCAGCGTTCCTGCCGCGTTTCGGCGAGGGCGTCCGCGCGACCTTCGTGCCCATCGCCGAGCGCACCGTCGCCGGCGTGGCCGAACGCCAGCCGGATGCCATCGTCACCAGCTCGGCGTCACGTCAGAGCATCACCAAGATCTGGGCGCCGGACTGGCACCAGAGCGATACGCTGCTCCAGCCGGCGGCGCCGGCCGCGGAGTTTCTCGCCGCCCTCGAGGGCGGGCAATTGCCGTATCGCGTCGGCGGCGTCTTTCGCGTGACGCCGCGCCTGCTCACCAACCGTATCACCAGCCTAGCCCCCGAGATCATCGTCTATGTCCGCAATCCGTGAACAGCGTGCCGCCGCGGCGGCCGTCGTACCCACCGTCTGCGTCATCTGCGGCAGCCAGCGTTTCGTGCCGCACTTCCGCAGCCAGGCCGCACCGCTGCCGATATCGCCGGTCTCGGAGCGCTATCGGATCACGCACAGCGAGCGCCGGTTGGTGCATGCGATTCTGCGCTGCGCCGACTGTCAGATGGTGCACCTGCCGATCGAGTATGCGCCGCCGGTGTCGTACGAGGACGCCGCCGATCCGTACTACCTCGAGCAGGAGCCGCAGCGGGTGGCGAACGCGCACCGCCTGCTGAGCTTGATCCCGGCGGGCGGACGCCTGCTCGAGATCGGCTGCGCCTGCGGCTTCCTGCTGCTGGCGGCGCGCGAGCGCGGCTTTGCGGCGCAGGGGGTCGAAATGTCGGCCTGGGCGTCGGGGCACGCCCGCCAGGCCTTCGGGCTCGATGTGCGCACCGGCACGCTCGAGGCGCAGGGTCTGCCGGCCGACCACTTCGATGCGGTGGTGCTGGCCGACGTCATCGAGCATCTCTTCGACCCGCGCGCCACCTTGCGCGAGATCCATCGCATCCTGCGCCCGGGCGGCCGCCTGCTGCTGTTGACGCCCGACGTCGGCAGCGTCATGGCGCGCCTGTTCGGACCGCGCTGGTGGGGGCTGCTCGACGACCACTACTTCTACTTCTCGCGCCCGACCCTCGAGCGCCTGCTGAACGACGAGGGCTTTGCGGTCGAGCGCGTCAGCGCCCTGGGGCGCGTCTTTCCGCTCGGGCACTGGGTGTTCAAGCTGGCGCCGTACAGCCGCGTCCTGCACGCCGTCGCGGCGCGCACGACGCGGGCGCTCGGCATCGACAACCTACAGATCTCGATCAACTTGGGAGACCAGATGGCATGCGTAGCTCAGAAGAAATGAACGGATCGACGCCCGGTGCGCCGGCGACGGCGGGCCGACCGAAGGTCGTGGTGGTGATGCCGGCGTACAACGCCGGCCGCACGCTGCGCATGACGTACACCGACCTGCCGCACGACAGCGTCGACATGGTGATCCTGGTCGACGACGGCAGCACCGACGACACCGTGGCGGTCGCGCGCGAGCTCAATCTGAAGCTCTTCCTGCACGACCGCAACTACGGCTACGGCGCCAACCAGAAGACCTGCTACACCGAGGCGCTGCGCGCCGGCGCCGACATCGTCGTGATGGTCCATCCGGACTACCAGTACGATCCGCGCCTGCTGCCCGACATCGTGCAGCCGATCGCGCAGGGGAGCGCCGACGTGGTGCTCGGGTCGCGCTTGAAGAGCGGCTCGGCCAACACGCTGTCCGGCGGCATGCCGTGGTGGAAGTTCGTCTCCAACCGCTTCCTCACCTGGGTCGAGAATACGGTCTTCCACCTGCAGCTCTCCGAGTACCACACCGGCTACCGGGCGTACCGGCGCGAGGTGCTGGAGACGGTGAACGTGGCGCTCAACTCCGACGCGTTCATCTTCGATCAGGAGATCATGGCGCAGATCGTCGAGGCGGAGTTCCGCGTCGCCGAGGTGGCGGTGCCGACGCGCTATTTCGCCGAAGCGTCGTCGGCCAGCTTCCTGGCCAGCAGCCGCTACGGCCTCGGCATTCTCTACCTGATGGGCCGCTACGTGATGCACCAGCGCGGCTGGTGGCCGCAGCGGCAGTTCCAGAGTCTGCGCAGCCGGTACAAGGAGCTCTCCTGAGC
>JBOHWA010000129.1:0-10440 GCA_050735855.1 Binatia bacterium | reverse complement strand
GCGCCGTGTCCGCCGCCGCACCACCCCCGGCGCCGAGGGCCCGGCGCCCTCCAGGCGGTACGAAAGAAATCACGCCCCTGCCCCGAGGGGGTCAGCTCTCGAAGCCCAGACGGTTGGAGAGCTCCTGACCGGCCTTCTGCATCAGCGGCGCGATCTCCTTCTCGATGCGCTCGCTGCCCATGCGGTGCGCCGGACCGGAGACCGCCAGGCTGCCGACCACGTTGCGGGTGTAGTCGCGGATCGGCACCGCGATCGAGTGCACCTCGGCGATGTGCTCGCCGAGCTCGACCGAGTAGCCGCGCTCGGCGATGGTCTTGAGCTGTTGGTGCAGGACATTCTGGTCGGTGATCGTCTGGTCGGTGAACTTCGGCAGGCCCTCGATCAATGCCTCGCGCAGATCGGCATCCGAGATGAACGCCAGCTGCACCTTGCCCGCCGCCGTGCAGTGCAGCGGCAACGCCTCGCCCACCCGCGACGTCATGCGCACCGGCCGGCTCGCCTCCACCGCGTCGAGCGGGACCACGCACGCCTTGCGCAGGACGGCTACGAACGCCGTCTCATTGGCACTGTGCGCCAGCGTCTCGATGATCGGATGCGCCTGACGAAGCAGGCCCATCTGCGTCACGTAGGTTTGCCCGAGCTGCAGGCAACGAATCCCCAGGCGGTAGTTCTCGGTCGCCTTGTTCTGCTCGATGTAACCGCGCGACTCCAGCGTGGCGAGCAGGCGAAACACGTTATTCTTGTGCAGTTTCAGCCGCTTGCTGAGCTCGGTCACGCCCAGCTCGTCGTGCTCGCCGGAAAACTGCTCGAGCACGTCGAGGGCATGAGACACCGATTGGATGATGTAGTTGGTCTTTTCGCGCCGCACGCCAGCCTCCGCAGATTGTAGAAAAGGCGTTTTAATTAGATGAGGCGCCGGCTCGCTGTCAACCGCCGCCGGCAACAGCTTGCAATCGCCGCCGGCCGTCCGTTATCCGTGGCGCCCTACGCCAGGGAGGTGAGCCCGCGATGGAAACGACGACCAGCACGGTCAAGATCAAGGCTGCAGACGGGGACATGGGGGCCTTCCTCGCCCGCCCCAGCGGCGCTGGCAAGCACCCCGCCGTGATCGTGATCATGGAGGCGTTCGGCCTCAACGATCACATCAAGGAGGTGGCCAAGCGGCTGGCGGCCGAGGGCTATGTCGCCCTGGCCCCGGACGTGTACTACCGCCAGCCCAACGCCGTGGTCGGCTACGACCAGCTCCCCGAGGCGATCCGCCTGATGACGTCCCTGCAGGACGACAAGATCGTCGCCGACATGGCCGCCACCATGAGCTACCTGCAGTCGCAGGAGTTCGTCCGCGGCGACCGTATCGGCATCACCGGCTTCTGCATGGGGGGCCGCATCAGCTTCCTCACCGCCTGCAAGAACGCCGACATCAAGGCCTCGGCGCCGTTCTACGGCGGCGGCATCGGCGGCCTGCTCGACCATGCGCCGAAGATCACCTGCCCGATGCTGCTGTTCTTCGGCGACCAGGACCCGTTCATCCCGAACGACGAGGTGGCCAACATCCAGGCGACGTTGGCCAAGCTGCACAAGCAGGCGGAGGTCAAGGTCTACCCCGGCGCGCCGCACGGCTTCTTCTGCAACGAGCGCGACTCGTACCGGCCCGACGCCGCCACGGACGCCTGGGAGCGGCTCAAGACCTTCTTTGCCAAGCACCTGCAGGTGTAGCCGCGCATGCGGCCGGTCACGCTGCCGGGGCCTGCCGGCGCGCGCGCGCTGCTGACCTGCGAGCATGCGTCGTGCGCCGTGCCGGTCGAGTACGCCAACCTCGGCCTCTCCGCCGGCCAACTCGCCGATCACATCGGCTGGGATGTCGGCGCCGCAGCCCTCACCGAGGAGCTGAGCCGCCAACTGGCCGCACCGGCGGTCCTCAGCGCCGCCTCGCGGTTGCTGGTCGACTGCAATCGCGATCGCGGTGACCACGACCTGATGCCGGCGCACAGCCACGGCGTCGACATCCCAGGCAACGCGCGCATCGAGGCGGCCGAGCAGGAGGCCCGCATCGAGCGCTACTACGCCCCGTACCACGCGGCCATCGACGACGAGCTGGCCCGCCACCCCGGCGCCCTGCTGCTCAGCGTGCACTCGTTCACGCCGTCGCTGCGCGGCCGGCCGCGGCCGTTCGATGTCGGCGTCCTGTACGACGACTTCGACGACCTGGCCGCCGCGCTGGCGCACGGCGTCGGCGCCGCCGGCTTCTCGGTGCGCATGAACGAGCCGTACTCCGGCCTCGACGGCTTGATCTTCAGCGCCCGCTCGCATGGGCAGCGCCACGGCGTCCACTACCTCGAGCTGGAGATCAACAACGCGCTGCTGCGCGCCGACGCGTCGGTGCGCCGCGTGGCCGGCCGCCTGGCCGGGGCGATCGCGCCGCTGCTCGATCGGGTGGCCAGCGCGCCGCGGACGCGGTAAGCACCGCGCCATGCGTATCGCGCTCATCGGTCAGGCGGCCTTTGCTCAACGCGTTCTCGACGGCGTCCGCGCCCGCGGTCACGAGGTCGCGGCGGTCTACTGCCCGCCCGACACCGGCGGCGGCAAGCCGGACCCGGTCAAGGTGCGCGCCCTGGATCTCGGCATTCCGGTCCACCAGCACCGCGCGCTGAAAGGCGCCGACGTCGCCGCGACCTTCGCCGGCCACGGCGCCGACCTCGGCCTGCTCGCCTATGTGACCCAGATCGTCCCGCCGGCGGTCTTCGACGCGCCACGCCTGGGCAGCATCTGCTTCCATCCCTCGCTCCTGCCGCGCTACCGCGGCGGCAGCGCCATCCCGTGGCAGATCATCAAGGGCGAGACGCGCACCGGCGTCAGCGTTTTCTGGGTCGACCCCGGCATCGATACGGGGCCGCTGCTGCTGCAGAAGGACGCTCCGATCGGAGCCGACGACACCGGCGCCTCGCTCTACTACAACACCCTCTTCGAGCTCGGCATCGACACCGTGCTGGAGGCGGTCGATCTGATCGACGCCGGCCGCGCGCCGCGGCTGGTGCAGGACGAAGCGCAGGCCTCCTACGACCCGCTCTGCCGCGACGAGCACGCGGCGGTCGACTGGCGGCGCCCGGTCGGCGAGGTCTACAACCTCATCCGCGGCTGCGATCCGCAGCCGGGCGCGTACGTCGACCGCGGCTCGGCCCGGGTGCGATTCTACGATGCGCGCCGCGTCGACAGCGCCGCCGCCGCACCAGGCACGATCACCGTCCTCGACGATGCCGGCCTGACCGTGGCGGCCAGCGGCGGGGCGATCCGCATCGGCCGCCTGCGCGTCGGCGACCAGAAGCTGGCAGCGCGTGAGGCCGCCGCGAGCCTCGGGCTCAGCGTCGGCCAGCCGATCGCCGGCTGAAGCGGGACGTCAGGGCGCGGCCGGATACTCGAGCTCGACCAGCACCACGCCGGCGTCGACCATCTGCCCGTCGACGACGTGCACCGCCTGCACCGTCGCCGCCGCCTCGGCGACAATGCGATGCTCCATCTTCATCGCCTCGAGGATCAGCAGCCCGTCGCCGCTGGCCACCGCCTGGCCGGCCTGCACGAGAACCTGCAACACCTTGCCGGGCATCGGCGCGACGATCTGCGGTGCGGCGAGAATGGCGCCGGTGTCGGCGGTATCGGGGGCCTGCGGCGCCAGCACGTACACCTCGCCGTCGATGGCGACGTGGACGGCGTCGCCGACCCGCGCCACCGGCAGCGTGTGGGTCGCGCCGTCGACCACCAGCCGCAGGGTCGTCGCGTCGAGCAGGGTCGCCTCGACCGCATGCGGCGTCCCGTCGACGCTCACCTCCAGGCGGCCGTCGGCGCCGCGCTGCTGGGTGACCGAGAGATGCCGCGCGCCGAGTGTGAACGTGATGTGCATCAGCCCCCGCTTCCGCCGCCGAGCCGCCACGCGCCGAGCGTGTCCCACGGCGACCGCGCGCGCTGGCGCACGCCGCCGCTGGCGCGCGGCGCGACGCTCAGGCTGCTGAAGACGGCCGCGGCGATCGCGGCCAGCTCCGCCTGCGCCGCCGCCGGACGCCAGGCGGGCAGGTGCTCGGCGATGAAATGCGTGTGCGTCGCGCCGGCGGCGAACGCCGCGTGCTCGGCGAGGTCGATCAGGAAAGGGACGTTGGTGGTCACCCCGAGCACGACGTAGGTGCGCAGCGCAGCGATCAGCCGGCGGCGCGCGGCCTCGCGGTCGGCGCCCCACACCGACAGCTTGGCGAGCATCGGGTCGTAGTGGACGGGGACGTCGTAGTCGGCCGCAATACCCGAGTCGACACGCACCCACGGCCCCTGCGGCTCGCGCAGCACCGCGATATGGCCGGGGCTGGGCAGGAACTGCTGGGCGGGATCCTCGGCGTACACGCGGCATTCGATGGCGTGTCCGCGCGGCGCCAGGTCGGTTTGCGTGAACCACAGCGGTTCGCCGGCGGCGATGCGGATCTGCGCCTGAACCAGGTCGACGCCGCTCACCCATTCGGTGATCGGGTGCTCGACCTGCAGCCGCGTGTTCATCTCGAGGAAGTAGAGCTCGCCGTCCTCGGTGACCAGGAACTCGACCGTGCCGGCGTTGCTGTAGCGCACGCTCTGCGCCGCGGCGATGGCGGCGGCGCAGAGGCGCTCGCGCAGCGCCGGCGTGACGCCGGGCGAGGGCGATTCCTCGACGATCTTCTGGTAGCGGCGCTGGATCGAGCACTCGCGCTCGCCGAGGTGCACCACGGCGCCGTGCCCGTCGGCCAACACCTGGACCTCGATGTGCCGCGGCCGCTCGAAGTAGCGCTCGAGAAACAGCCGGCCGTCGCCAAAGGCCGATTCCGCTTCGCGCCGCGCCCCGGCCAGCGCCGCGGCGAGCTCGCCCGCCGCCCGCACGATGCGCATGCCTTTGCCGCCGCCGCCGGCGGCGGCCTTGATGAGCAACGGGTAGCCGAGGCCGTCCGCCGCGGCCTGGGCAGCGGCGTCGTCGGGTGGCAACTGCTCGACCGCCGGCACCACCGGCACGCCGGCAGCCGAGACGATGGCGCGCGCCTGCGTCTTGTCGCCCATGGCCGCGATCGCCTCGGCGGGCGGGCCGATGAAGACCAGCCCGGCCTCCTGCACGGCGCGGGCGAAGGCGGCGTTCTCGGCCAGGAAGCCATAGCCGGGATGGACCGCGTCGGCCCCGACGGCCCGCGCGGCCGCGACGATCGCCTCGATGTTGAGATAGCTCTCGCGGCTCGCCGCCGGCCCGACGCAGACCGCCTGCGCCGCAACGCGCACGTGCGGCGCGGCGCGATCCGCCTCGGAGTAGATCGCCACCGGCTCGATGCCGAGCTCGCGGCAGGCGCGTGCGATGCGCACGGCGATCTCGCCGCGGTTGGCGATCAGGATGCGCGTGAACATGGGCCGCCGGCGCGCCCTACATCCGGTAGACGCCGACCCGCGTGGCGGGGATCGGCGCCTGTGCCGTGGCGGCCAGGGCCAGGCCCAGCGCATCGCGCGTGTCGGTTGGATCGAGGACGCCGTCGTCCCACAGGCGCGCGGTCGAATAGTACGGGCTGCCTTCCTCCTCGTACTTGGCGCGGATCGGCGCGACGAACTTCTCCTGCTCCGCCTCGCTGAGCGCCTCGCCCTTGGCGGCCAGTTGTTGCAGCTTGACGGTGAGCAGCGTGCTGGCGGCCTGTTCGCCGCCCATCACCGAGATGCGCGAGTTCGGCCAGGTGAAGAGGAAGCGCGGCGAGTAGGCACGCCCGCACATGCCGTAGTTGCCGGCGCCGTTCGAGGCGCCGACCAGCACCGTGAGCTTGGGCACCGCCGCGGTGGCCACCGCGTGCACCATCTTGGCGCCGTCCTTGGCGATGCCGCCGTGCTCGTAGCGCTTGCCGACCATGAAGCCGGTGATGTTCTGTAGGAACAGCAACGGAATGCGCCGCTGGCAGCAGAGCTCGATGAAGTGGGTTCCCTTGAGCGCCGACTCGGAGAAGAGCACGCCGTTGTTGGCGACGATGCCGACCGCGTAGCCGTGGATGCGCGCGAAGCCGGTGACCAGCGTCTGCCCGTACAGCGGTTTGAACTCGTGCATCCGGCTGCCGTCGACCAGCCGCGCGATGAGCTCGCGAATGTCGTAGGGCGTGCGCGGATCGGCCGGGATGACGCCGTAGATCTCGGCCGGATCGTAGGCCGGGTCCTCCGCCGCCTCGGGCTCGAACGCGGGCGGCGGCGCGGCGCCGAGGTTGGCGAAGATCTGCCGCGTGATGGCGATCGCATCGCGATCGTTGGCTGCCAGGTGATCGGCGACGCCGGAGATGCGCGTGTGCACGTCGCCGCCGCCGAGGTCCTCGGCGCTGACCTCTTCGCCGGTGGCGGCCTTCACCAGCGGCGGCCCGGCGAGAAAGATGGTGCCGGTGCCACGCACGATCACGGTTTCGTCGCACATCGCCGGCACGTAGGCGCCGCCGGCGGTGCACGACCCCATGACCACCGCCACCTGCGGCGCCCCCAGCGCCGAGAGGCGGGCCTGGTTGTAGAAGATGCGCCCGAAGTGCTCGCGGTCGGGGAAGATCTCCGCCTGCATGGGGAGGAAGGCGCCGCCGGAGTCGACCAGGTAGACGCACGGCAGGTGGTTCTCGAGCGCGATCTCCTGCGCCCGCAGATGCTTCTTCACCGTCAGCGGGAAGTAGGTGCCGCCCTTGACGGTGGCGTCGTTGGCGACGATCACCGTCTGCCGCCCCTGGATCGTGCCGATGCCGGTGATCATGCCGGCGGCCGGCGCGTCGCCGCCATACAATCCGTAGGCCGCCAGCCCCGACAGCTCGAGCAGCGGGGTGCCGGGGTCGAGCAGCGCCTCGACCCGCTCGCGTGGCAACAGCTTGCCGCGCGCCGCATGCCGCACGCGCGACTCCTCGGGGCCGCCGGCACGGGCCGCGGTCAATCGCTCGCGCAGCTGCGCGACCAGTTCCCGCATGCGCGCCTGGTTGGCGGCGAACCCGGCGTCGCTCGTGCGGAGTTTGCTCTCAATGCGCTTCATGCAGCCGACGGCTCAAGCGTCGCAGGTACAGGATTGCGCCGGGCGCGCGCAAGGCTCGCGACTCCGAGCTTTGCCCGAGAAAGCAGAAGGCAACAACGGATTACGCGGATCAAACGGACTTCTGAGCAACAACGGATTACGCGGATCAAACGGACTTCTGAGCCGTACTCCGTGAAATCCGTCTAATCCGCGTAATCCGCGGTTGGTGTTCTGGGTTCTCAGGCAAAGCCGCGACTCCGTTATCGCCGCGCCCGGGTCGGGCGCTTGGCGGCGGTCGTGGGACGCGTGCGAAAGTGGGGCATCACCTCGCGCGCGAAGAGCTCGGCGCTGCGCCGCGCCTTGGCGTGCGACATGTCGCCGATGCGGCCGCCGCCGACGAAGATGCCGATGCCGAGATCGGCTTCGATGGCCTTGATGCGATCGCGTACCGTGCGCGGACTGCCGGCCAGGACGTAGCCGTCGCGCTCGAGCTCCTCGAAGCTCAGCTCCGCCGCCGGCCGCACGCCGGCGAGCAGGAAGCGGCGCAGCGCATCCTCGCTCAGGTAGCCCGGCGGGGCGAGGAAGTGCGGCGGAATCTTCAGGCCGCGGCGGAAGAGCCACAGCAGGTGCGGCTTCACCTCGCGGCGCGCCTGCGCGTCGGTGGCGGCGACGTAGGTCGGCACGGCGAAGCCGAGTTGGGCTGGCGTGGCGCGATAGCCTTCCGCTTCCGCCGCCGCCTTGTACTCGTCGAGCAGGCGCTTGGCGTTGGCGTACGGGGTGAACACGCTGACGAACGGGTAGCGGTGGCGGGCCCCGAAGGTGATCGTCTCCGGACTGCCCTGCGACGGCAGCCACACCGGCGGGTGTGGCTGCTGCAGGGGGCGCGGCCAGATGTTGGCGTAGCGCACCCGGTAGTGCTCGCCCTCGAAGCTGAACGGCCCGGGCTCGGTCCAGGCGCGCAGGATGAGGTCGTGCGCTTCGTAGAAGCGCTCGCGCGAGTAGGTCGGGTTGACGCCCAGTGAGAGGTGCTCGGCGCCGATCCCGCGCACGAAACCGGAGATGATGCGGCCGCCGGACATCACGTCGAGCATGGCGATCTCTTCGGCGATGCGCAGCGGGTGCTCGCGCAGCCCGATGGCGTTGCCGAGGATCGCCAGCTTGGCGCGCGTCGTGCGGCGCACCAGCGCCGCTGCCATCAGATTGGGCGACGGCATGGTGCCGTAGGCGTTCTGGTGATGCTCGTTGACGCACAGGCCGTCGAAGCCGAGCTGTTCGGCGTACTCGAGCTCGTCGAGGTACTCGTTGTAGAGCCGATGGCCGCGCTTCGGATCGTACAACCGATTGGGCAGCGTCACCCAGGCCGAATCGTAGGCGCGGTCGAAGTCGCGCGGCAGGTACGGCCACGGCATCAGGTGGAAGTAGAAGAACTGCATCGGCGCCCTACGCGCTGAGGAACTCGATCGCCAGGCTGGCGAAGGTCTCGGCCTGCTCGAACGGCACCAGATGGCCGCACGCGGGCAGCACCTTCAGGGTGGAATAGGGCAGCAGCGCCGCGAACGCCTCGGCATGCGCCGGCGGCAGGACGCGATCGTTCGCGCCCCAGACGATCAACGCCGGTGTCTTCACGCGCGGCAGCCGCTGCTGCAGCTTGCGATCGTAGAGGTAGGGGTTCCACGAGAGCCGCGCCAGGGTGGTGAACTCGTGGTACATCCGCACCACCACCTCGGCGCCGGACTCGGCCGGCAGCATCTGCGCTACGCGCGAGGCGTCGTGGAAGAGATGCTGCAGCGTGCGCTCGATCGGGTTGGCGAAGAAATCGTAGCGCGCCACGCCGTCGACCTTGATGCCGGCGGGGGCGGCGAGCACCAGGCGTTCGACGCGCTCCGGGTGCGCGACCGCAAACGCCGCGGCGATCCAGCCGCCGAGCGAGGTGCCGACGATGGAGATGCGATCGATCGCCAACTCGTCGAGCAGATCGACGTAGTGCAGCACCAGGTCGTCGATCTCGTCCAACCAATCGGGCCGTTCGCTCTCGCCGAAGCCGAGATGGTCGGGTGCCAGCACATGAAAGCGCGCCGCCAGCGCGTCGTGATACGGCGCCCACATGTTGGCGCCGAACTCCGGGTGCAGCACCAGCAGCGGCCGCCCGCGCCCGGCCTTGAGCAGGTGCGTGCGCACGCCGCGCACCGCCAGGATGTCGCTGCGGGGGGCCATCTGGGGGGTGCTTACCTCCGCGACCGGAGGGCGGCAAGGGTCGCGGTCCGCTGCGGACCGCTGTGCCCCCGCGCGGCGCCGCCGGCGGGAGGGCGCGGCTCCCGCCGAGCCTCCGGCTTCGCAGCACTGCCACCGGACGGCGGCGTCAACCACGCCGGCCGGTTGAGATATCGCCCCAGTTCCGGTCAACTCCGTTCCCGTTCGGCAGTCGCGACCCGCGCTCCCCACCGCGGATCGAGCCGAAGGAGGAGATCCTCGCGATGCGTCGCCCCACGTTCCCCGCGTTTCGGCAGCTGACGGATCGACCGAGGCGCCCCGTTGCGTCGCTGGCGTTCCTCGCCCTGCTGCTCGCCGCCTGTCGCGGCGAGCCCGACACCCCCGATGGGCAGATCCGCGCCCTGGTGGCGCGAGCCAAGAGTGCCGCCGAGGAGCAGGACATCGCGGCGCTGCGCGACATGATTTCGGAGCGCTATGACGACGCGGAAGACAACGACAAGCGCGCGCTGACGGCGATCGTCGCCTACCACCTGATGCGCAACAGCTCGATTCACCTGTTCGCGCAGGTGAGCCGTATCGATCTGGCGGAGGCCGGCCGTGCCGCCGCCGTCGTCTACGTTGCCATGGGGGCGCGGCCGATCCCGTCGGTCGACGCGCTCGGCGGCCTGCGCGCCGACATCTACCGCTTCGATCTGCACCTCGCCGAGGAGAGCCCGGGCGACTGGAAGCTGCTCGGTGCGGAGTGGCGACCGGCGGATCTGGAGGATCTGCGCTGACCACAATTAACCGTACAGTTAACCCAGTCGCGATCGCTCTTAACCGGGGCGCCTCCTACAGTTGGATGCGTGATTGTCGAAACTGTGACGGGCACGCGGGCGACAGTTGCCTGCTGCATCCGCCGTTGATCCCTGGGGAGGACCGTATGGCCACCACCAAATTGTTCCTGATGATACTGGCCGCCGCCGTTGTGGCGAGCGGCGCGCCAATGCGCGCGCAGACCTGCGCCGGCGATTGCGACAGCGATGGTTCGGTCGGGGTGCAAGAGCTCATCCTCGAGGTTCGCATCGCCCTCGGGTCGGCCGAGACCGCCGACTGCCGGGCGGCGGATGACGACGGCGACGGCGCCGTGGCGATCAACGAACTGCTCGCCGCGGTGCGCCGCGCCCTGGACGGCTGTGGGCTGGCGGCCTCACCGACGGCCGCGGCGGCGGCGAGTGCCACGCCGACGC
>JBOHWA010000128.1:0-7987 GCA_050735855.1 Binatia bacterium | reverse complement strand
GGGCTTGCGGGCAGCGCCCCGCCGCAGCACCCCCGGCGCCGAGGGCCCGGCGCCCTCCACACACCCGCCGCGCGCGCTGCGCGCGATCAGAACGTGTAGCGGCGCATACTCACGTTCATCATCAAGCCGACCGAGGCGAGCAGCGCCAGCATCGACGAGCCGCCGTAGCTGAGAAACGGCAGCGTGATGCCGACCACCGGCAGCGAGCCGCTGGTCATGGCGATATTGATCACCGCCTGCCAGAAGATCGTCCCGGTCAGGCCCGCGACCAGGAGCGCCCCGAGATTGTCGCGCGCCCGGCTGGCGATGTAGGCGCCGCGCAGGATCAGCGCCAGGTAGAGCAGCAGCAACACCACGGTGCCGACGAACCCCCATTCTTCGGCGAACACCGAGAAGATGAAGTCGGTGTGCTCCTCGGGCAGGAAGTTGAGCTTGTTCTGGGTGCCGTGCAGATACCCCTTGCCGTGCACCTGGCCTGAGCCGATGGCGATCTGCGACTGCCGCACGTGGTAGCCCGAGCCGAGCGGATCGGATTGCGGATCGACGAAGGTCGTCAGGCGGCGCTGTTGGTACGGTTTGAGGTGATTCCAGCCGTAGGGCAGCAGCGGGCCGATGATCAGCGCGCCGATCACCAGCAGGCGGACCGGCAGACCGGCGACCATCAACACCGTGAACGCCCCCATCGCCAGCGCGATCGCCGTGCCGAGATCGGGCTGCTTGAGGATCAGCGCGGCCGGGATGGCGATCAGGATCAGCGGAACGACCAGGCGGCGCAGGGCCAGCCGCGGCTCACCGGCCCAGCGGTGCAGCGCGTGCGCCAGGGCGAGCACCAGCCCGACCTTCATGAATTCCGACGGCTGCAGGGAGGCCGGACCGAGGTTCAGCCAGCGGCGCGCGCCGCCGCCGCTGACGCCCATCACGGCGACCGCGATCAGCGCCAGCACCAATCCGGCGTAGAGCAGGTAGGCGTAGCGATTGAGCACCCGGTAGTCGATGCTGACGGCGATGACCATCAGGACCAGGCCGGCGCCGGCCCACGTCGCCTGGCGGATGACGTAGCGGCTCACCAGCGCCTGTCCGTGGTAGGTCGCGCTCAGGATGGTGATCAGCCCGACGGCCGTCACCACCAACGCCAGCAGCAGCAGCGGCCACTCGATGTGCGCCAGCAGGCGTCTATCGATTCGCAGCATAGCGCTGGGCCCCGCGTTCCTCTTGCAGGCGGAAGTAGGCCGCCAGAATGTCGTGCGTGATCGGCGCCGCGACGGCGCCGCCGCCGCCGTCGGCGTGCTCGACCAGGGTGGCGATGGCGATGGTCGGATCCTCGGCCGGCGCGTAGGCGACGAACCAGGCGTGATCGCGCTGGTTCCACTTGATCTTGTTGGCGGCCAGCCGCGTCTTGCCCAGCGTGACCACCTGCGAGGTGCCGGTCTTGCCGGCGACGGTGATGTCCTTCAGCCCGCCCTTCTTGCCGGTGCCGCGCGCCACGGTGTCGACCAGCGCGTCCTGCACCTGGCGCAGCGCCGTGTCGCGCACCGGCAGCTTGCCGACGGCCTCCGGCTCGACCGATTTCACCACTGTGCCGTCGAGCGCCTCGATGCGCTGCACCAGGCGTGGCTTGTGGCGCACGCCCGTCGCGATGGTCGCCGCCGCCCCCGCCATCTGCAGCGGCGTCGCCGTCACGTAGCCCTGCCCGATGGCGACCGACAGCGTCTCGCCGGCGTACCACGGCTGCTTGAAGACGCGCTTCTTCCAGGCACTGTCCGGAATGATGCCCTGGCGCTCGTTGCCGGTGTCGATGCCGGTGATCAGGCCGAGCCCGAACTCGCGCGCGTAGCGGGCGATGGTGTCGATGCCGAGCCGCTGGCCGATCTGGTAGAAGAACACGTCGCACGAGTTGACCAGGGCCTCGTGCAGGTTCATCGACCCGTGCCCGCCCTTCCGCCAACAACGGAACGTATGGTTGCCGAACGGCAGGGCGCCACTGCAGTGGATGCGGGTGAACGGGTTGACGATGCCCTCCTCGAGCGCCGCCGCGGCCATGATGATCTTGAAGGTCGAACCGGGGGGGTACTGGCCCTGCGTGGCGCGGGCGTTGAGCGGATGACGCGGATGGCTGGTCAGCTCGCGCCACAGCTCGGGGCGAATGCCGCCGGTGAACTCGTTGGGGTCGAACGACGGCTCGCTGACGATCGCCAGCACATCGCCGTTGCGCGGGTCGAGGGCGACGATGGCCCCGGCGCGATCGCCCAGCGCCGCCTCGGCGGCGAGCTGCAGATCGAGATCAATCGCCAGGACGAGGGTGTCGCCGGCGATCGCCTCGGCCTCGTCGAGCACGCGCAGCTCGCGGCCGAGCGCGTCGACCTCGACCTGCTGGGCCCCGTGCGCACCGCGCAGGTACGGTTCCCACGCCTTCTCCAGGCCGGCCTTGCCGACGACGTCGCCCGACCGGTAGCGCTGATCGCTGTCCAGCTCCTGCTGGGTGACCTCGCCGACGTAGCCGAGCACGTGCGCCAGGGTGGGCCCGTGCGGGTACGTGCGGCTCGGGGTGATGCGCAGGCTGACGCCCGGCACCTCGAGCTGATGGGTCTCGAGCGCCGCGACCTCGTCGAACTCGAGGTTGCGCTTGACGACGATCTCCTGGAACGCCGGCCGGCCGGCGGCGCGGTCGAGAATCGCCTGGGTATCGGCGGTGCTCTGATGGAGGAACTGCGCCAGCGTCTCGACCGTCGCCTCCAGATCGGGCGCGTCCTCGGGCACCAGCACGGCGTCGAACGAGGCCTGGCTGTCGATCAACACCTTGCCGTTGCGATCGACGACCCGGCCGCGCGTCGCCGGCACGCGGCGCAGGCGGACCCGATTGTTCTCCGACAGCGTCGCCATCTGCTCGCCGCGGATGACCTGCAGATCCCACAGGCGCACCATCAAGACGAGCAGTGCCAGGGCCGCCACGGCCGCGCAGACGCTGACCCGCCGGCGCACGGCCGCGGTCGCGTCGTGGGGGCCGAACATCGGCATCAGTGGGCCTCCCGCTCCTCGGACAGGCGGGCGTTGGCCAGCAGCGCGAAGATCGGCGGCGCCACCGCCGCGGCGAGCGCGGCGTTGATCAGTACCGTCCAGAGGGTCGGCGCCCACGCGCCGGAGAACGCCCCGAAGACGAACGAAACCACGAGAATCGCGGTAGCCTTCACCACAGACGCCAGGAACACCAGCACCACCTTCGACAGCACGTTGTCCACCCACAGACGGCGACAGGTCAAGTAGACGAGGAGAAAAACCGCCACCATACCGAAGGCGTTGAGCCCGGCGGCGCTGCCCGAGACGCTGTCCTGCAGGTAGCCGAGCGTGAAGGCGCCGACCGCCGCGCCGACCGTGTGGCGGTGCAGGCCGAGAAAGACGCACACCACCAGCAGGATGTCGGGGGACTGCCAGCCGAATGGCAGGGCGTGGAAGAGGGTCGTCTGCAACAGCAAGCCGAACCCCGCCATCAACCCGATCAGGAGCGCCGCGCGCATCAGGTGGCCGGGTCGGCGACCTGCGCGGTGGCGTCGACCACCAGCACTTCCTCGAGCTGGTCGAGCGCGACGCTGGGCCGCACCACGGCCGCCTGCAGCAGCCCGCGGTGCTTGCGCGCCACCTCGACCACCTCGCCGACCACGATGCCCTTGGGGAAGATCCCGTCCAACCCCGAGGTGATGATGCGGTCGCCCTCCACCACGTCCGCGTCGCGGTGCAGGTAGTTCATGTAGCAGGTGCCCTCGGGACCCCCCTGGACGACGCCGCGCGCACGGCTGCGCTGGACGATGGCGTCGACCCCGCTGTTGTGATCGGTGAGGAGCACCACCCGCGCCGCGGTGTGGCTGGTCTCCGCCACCTGGCCGACCACCCCCTGCGGCGCCAGCACCGCCATGCCGCGCCGGATGTTGTCGCGCGCGCCGCGATCGATGGTCAGCGAGAGTGACAGCGGGCCCGGGTCGCGGCCGATGACCCGCGCGCCGTAGACCGTCCCGCTCATGCGGGCGCGGAAGCTGAGCAGCTCGCTGAGCCGGGCGTTCTCCTGTTCGAGCTCGCCGAGCCGCAGCAGCGAGCTCTCCAGCGCCGCCACGCGCGCCTGCAGCTGTTCGTTGGCCTGGTGCGTGTCCACCAGGCCGACATAGCCGGACCAGACCTGCCCGAGGCTGCGGCCGAACCAGCTGAACACCACCTGGAACGGCGCCAGCGCGTCGAGCAGCACGTGCCCGATCGGATCGCGATAGGGGCGCGAGCGGACGCTCACCGAGAACACCAGCAGGGAGACGAGGAGCAACCCGCCCGAGGTGAGCAGGATGCGGTGTCTGCGGACGAACTCCACCGCAGTGGCCCTACTGAATCGTGACGTCCTTCAGCAGGGTCAACTCGTCGAGCACTTTGCCGGCGCCCATGACGACCGCCGTCAGCGGGTCATCGGCGAGGTTGACCGGCAGGCCGGTCTCCTCGCGCAGCAGCACGTCGAGATTGCGCAGCAGCGCACCGCCGCCGGCCAGCACGATGCCCTTGTCGACGATGTCCGACGCCAGCTCGGGCGGCGTGCGCTCGAGCGCGATGCGCACCGCGTCGACGATCTGGCTGATCGGCTCGAGCAGCGAGTCGCGAATCTCCTCGTCCGACACCTCGACGGTCTTCGGCACGCCCGCCACCAGATCGCGGCCCTTGATCTCCATGGTCTGGATCTCGTTGCCCGGATACGCGGAGCCGATGGTCAGCTTGATCAGCTCCGCCGTGCGCTCGCCGACCAGCAGATTGTACTTGCGCTTGATGTACTGGACGATCGCCTCGTCCATCTTGTCACCGCCGACGCGCACCGACTTGGAGAAGACGATGCCCTTCAGCGAGATCACCGCCACCTCGGTCGTGCCGCCGCCGATGTCGACGATCATGTTGCCGGTCGGCTCGGTGATCGGCAGCCCGGCGCCGACCGCCGCCGCCATCGGCTCTTCCATGAGGTAGACTTCGCGCGCGCCGGCCGACTCGGCCGACTCCTTGACCGCGCGCTTCTCCACCTCGGTGACCCCGAACGGCACGCAGATGACGATGCGCGGCCGCACCAGCGCCTTGCGGTTGTGGATCTTCTGGATGAAGTAGCGCAGCATCGCCTCGGTGATGTCGAAGTCGGCGATGACGCCGTCCTTCAACGGCCGGATGGCGACGATCGAGCCCGGCGTGCGGCCGAGCATCTTCTTCGCCTCGGCCCCCACCGCGAGCACGCGGCGCCCGCCGCGCGCGTCCTTCTGCACCGCCACGACCGACGGTTCGTTGCAGACGATGCCCTCGCCCTTGACGTAGATCAGCGTATTCGCCGTTCCCAAATCGATCGCGAGATCGTTGGAGAACATGCCAAGCAGGAAATTCAGCACCATCCGCCGCCAGCCTCAAGTTGCATGTGTGGGAGTGGGTGTAACGCGTCGTGGCTACCAGAATAAACCCAGCGGGGCAAGGTTGCGCGCGCCAAGTTGCCTTTTCAGCGCTCGTTCTTTATCGTTCCGTGCTTCGCTAAGGAGTGCCAAGCAGTGTTGGATGTAATGCGCAAGAGCGCGGACTCGTTCGTGCTCAAGATTCTCTTCGTCATCATTGTGCTCGTCTTTCTCTTCTGGGGCGTCGGCAGCATGCGCAACGGCCCGGTGGAGTACGCCGCCCGGATCAACGACCAGGTGGTCACCCCGCGGGAGTTCGATCGCGCCTACCAGAACCTGTCGAACGCCTACCGCAACATGGCGCCGCAGGGGCTGCCGGCCGAGTTCCTGCGCGGCCAGACGATGGCCCAGCTGGTCTCCACCGAGCTGCTCATCCAGGAGGCCCAGCGCCTCGGGTTGTCGGTCGACGAATCGGAGCTGCGCGACTCGATCGCCACCATCCCCGCCTTCCAGGTCGATGGTCGCTTCAACAAGGAGAACTACCTCGAGGTGCTGCGGCTGAACGGCCTCAAGCCGGGCGACTTCGAGGGCACCCAGCGCCGCCAACTGCTGGCCGCGAAGGTCCAGAACATCGTGCGCAGCGGCGTGCACGTCAGCGACGCCGAGCTGAAGGACCGCTTCCGCTTCGAGAACGAGCGCGTCACGCTGCGCGTCCTGCGCGTGCCGGCGGCCGACTTCCTCAGCCAGGTGACGATGACCGACGAGGACGTGCAGGCCTACTTCACCGCCAACCAGGAGCGCTATCGCGAGCCGGAACGGGTCCGCGTCTCGCTGCTCGAGTTCCGCCCGCAGGACTTCGCCGCCCAGGTGGCGCCGAGCGACAGCGAGATCCAGGCCTACTACGACGGCCGGGTGGAGCAGTATCGCAAGCCGGAGGAAGTGCAGGCGCGCCACATCCTGTTCAAATTCGCGCCCGACGCCCCCGACGCCGACAAGGCGGCGGCGCGCAAGCAGGCCGAGGACGTGCTGGCCAAGGCGAAGGGCGGCGCCGACTTTGCCGCGCTGGCCAAGCAGCACTCGCAGGATTCGACGGCCGAGGCCGGCGGCGATCTCGGACGCTTCGGCCGCGGCGTGATGACGCCGACGTTCGAGGCCGCGGCCTTCGCCCTGGCGCCCGGTCAGGTCAGCGAGATCGTCGAGTCGCCGTTCGGTCTGCACATCATCAAGGTCGAGGACAAGACCGCCGAGCAGCAGCGCACGCTCGACGAGGTGCGGACGGAGATCGTCACCGCCATCCAGACCCAGCAGGCGCGCACGCTGGCGCTGAAGAAGGTCGAGGCGGCGCACGAACAGCTGCTCGACGGCGCTGATCTACAGACGGTCGCCGGCGACGCCGGTCTGACCCTGCAGAGCCCGCCGCCGTTTGCCCGCAACGAGCCGATCGGCGGGCTCGGCATGCGCCCCGACCTGGCGAAGGAAGTGTTCAACACCCGGCCCGGCGAGGCGGGCGAGATCGTCACCGACCCGAGCGGCTACACCATCTTCAGCGTCGGTGAGGTGATCCCCTCCGCCATCCCCGAGCTGCCCACCGTGCGCGTCAAGGTCGAGGCGGATCTGCGCAACGAGCGCGCCGCCGGGCTGGCCACAGCGCGCGCCGAGGCGCTCCTCACCCAGCTGAAGGAGAAGCCCGACCTGGACGCGCTGGCCCAGAAGGAAGGCCTCAAGATCGAGGAGAGCGCCGATATCGGCCGCGCCGGGACCTTCCTGCCCAACCTCGGCAACGTCCCCGCCCTCAAGGACGCGGCCTTCACCTTGACCACCGCGGCGCCGCTCGCGCCGGCCGTGTACGACGCCAACGGCGATGCGATCATCGCCGTGCTCGCCGCGCGCGGCGCGCCGGACGACACCCGCTTCGACAGCGAGAAGGTGCAGCTGCGCCAGCGCACGCAGCAGCAGTTCGAGTCGGTGGCCATGCAGAACTTCATCGATCAGCTCAAGGCCAAGGCAACGATCGAATACGGCGACGGCTACCACGCCGCCCCGGAGCCGGCCGGGCTGCCCGGGGTGCCGTCCTAAGTCAGGGCTCCCATGCGTCGGCGGACCCGCTCGTGAGCCCGCTCCCCAGCGCCGCCGGCCTGTGCGCCGACTGTCAGTACGCGCGCCGCGTGCCCACCCGGCGCGGGGCGACGTTTCTGCTCTGCGGGCGCGCGGCGGACGAGCCGCGCTTCGCGCGCTATCCCGCCCTGCCGGTCCTGCGCTGCGAGGGGTACGTGCGCGCGACCGACGCGCCGGACGGCGCCGCCGCGTGACCGGGCCCGGCTTGCCAGCGGCGACGCCCCCGGTCGACGGCGCCCCCCTGCCCGGCCACGCCGCCTCGCGCACCCACGCGTTGCTCGCCCAGCATCCGCTGCGCGCCATCCTCGGGCTCGCCGCTCCGACGACGCTGGTGATGCTGATCGCGGCACTCTCCAACGTCCTGCACACCTACTTCGTCAGCCGCCTGGGCGACGATGCCATCGCCGCCGTGTCGCTGGTCTTCCCCATCTCGCTGATCATGCTCACCGTGGTCGGCGGCGGCCTCGGCGCCGGCATCGCCTCCG
>JBOHWA010000127.1:0-1967 GCA_050735855.1 Binatia bacterium | reverse complement strand
GGCGAGGCCGTGGGCATCGCCCCGGTCGCGCGCGGCCTGCGCGGCGCGCTCGAAGCCGGCCCGTGCGCGCGCGGTGTCGCCGGCGCGGACCTGCGCCTCGCCGAGCGAGAGCAGGAGATCGACCAGCCGCGCGCGCGCCTGCTCGTCCGGCAGGAGAGGCAGCGCGTCGAGCGCAATCTGGTAGAAGCGCACCGCATCCTCGTGGGCGAGCAGGGCCGTCGCGCGCCGCGCGGCGCGCTCGGCGTAGTGCAGCGCCTTGCCGGCGTCGGCCAAAGGGGCGGCGTGCCCGAAGTGGAAGGCCAGCTCGTCCAGATGCTCATCGAGACTCGCCGGGTAGAGACGCTCGATCGCCTCGCCGACGCTGCGATGCAGCGCCGAGCGTGCGGACGCGGCGATCTGTTCGTACAGCGCCTCGCGGATCAGCGCGTGTCCGAAGGCGTAGGAGCGACCCGGCTGCGGCATGAGCAGCCGCGCCTCCACCGCGTCCTCGAGCCGGTCGAGCAAGCGCGCCGGCTCGATCCCGGTTGCCTCGCGCAGTAGCGCGAAGCTCACCTCGCGGCCGATGACCGCGGCCGTGCCGAGGATGCCGAGGCAATCGGGGCCGAGGGGATCGAGTCGCTGGCGCACGACTTCGCGCACGCCGGAGGGGACAGCGATCTGGGGCAATCGCGACGACGCCTGGTCATCGCCGCGACGGGGCCACAGCAAGCGCGCGACCTCGTCGACGAAGAACGGATTGCCCTCCGTCAGGGCATAGATCTGCGACGCCAAGGGCTCGGGGATCTGACCGACGCTCTGTGTGATCAGCCGGTTGGCTTCCGCTGCGGACAGTCCGCCGAGGCTGAGCGAGCGACCGAGGCGGGTCACCCTGGCGATGAGGCGACCGCGCTCGGCATCGGCGTGGGCCTCGACGTCGCGATAGGTGCCGACCAGCCACAGCGATCCCGGCTCCAGCTGGCGCGCCACGAACTCGAGCAGCAGCAACGTCGGCAGATCGGCGGCATGCAGGTCGTCGAGGACGATCCCGAGCGGCGCGCCGGCGGCGACGCGCCGCAGGAAGCTGGCGATGCCGTCGAAGAGTCGGAACCGCTCGGCGTCACGCTCGGGCGCCAGGCTCGCGGCTGCCCGGCCCGGGGCGTCGGCGCCGCCGAGCTCCGGCGCCAGGCGGATGACGCTCGCCAGCTCCGCGGCCGATGCACCGGTGAGCTGCCCGGGGACGGCGGCGATCGAGCGCAGCGCCTGCACCCACGGCCAGAACGGCGGTGCGCCGGCCAGTTCGACGCAGCGTCCCCAATGCACGGCGTGGCCACGGCGGGTCGCGTCGCGGCCGAGCTCCTCGGCCAGGCGCGTCTTGCCGATGCCGGCGTCGCCGCGGATCAGCAGCAGGAAGCCGGTCCCCGCCTCCGCGGCGGAGAGCAGCGTGGCAACCTCCTCCAGCTCGCGTGCGCGGCCGACGAAGGCGCCAGGTGAGCGTCGGGTGTCCGTCATTCGCCGAGATGCCGTGTTCTCGGCTGACGTTCCTAAACGCCGCGTTGCTCATGGTCAAATCCGCCTCGACGGCAGCCGGCGGGACGGACGCGCGGCCGTGGGCTCCTCTCGGTGGTCCACGACCGCGCGCGCGCTCCTCTGACCCGTCTCCGGCCCGGTGGGCGAGGGCCGGCTTTGCCCAAGAGAGCAGAAGGCAACAACGGATTGCGCGGATTAAGCGGATTTCTGAGCCCTACTCCGTCAAATCCGTTTAATCTGCGTAGTCCGTTGTTGGTTTTCTGAGTTCTTGGGCAAAGCCGCGAGGGCCCTACGGGCCGACCTGATCGATGGTGCCGCTGAGCGCGAGGTCGAAGGTGCCGGTGCCGCTGTGGAGCAGCGGATGCTCACCCATCGGCGCGGCGATGTGTACCTCGAAGGCGCCGCCGCCGGTGGCGGTGAGCGTGAGCGTGCCGCCGGTCGAACCCCAGGCGTGCTGGTAG
>JBOHWA010000126.1:0-9223 GCA_050735855.1 Binatia bacterium | reverse complement strand
GGCCGGCGCCCGGCGCGCTCCGCCGGCGCGCGCTGCCACTGGTAGCGCGTCTTGCCGATGCGGCGCAGGCGCCGATCGTTGACGGCGCGCTCGAGCCCGATGCGCAGCCCGCGCCGATCGTAGTGCTCGAAGTCGAGCATGCGCGCCATGTCGGCCACGGTCAGCGGCCGCGGCGCCTTGCGCTCGAGCAGCGCGAGACACTGATCGAGCGGCAACTCGCCGCGCGTCACCCCGCTCATTGCGGCACGCTTCCCCCGTACGCCTCGCGTGTCAACCGTATCGTCATGAGACGACAAGACTCCACCGCGGAGACGCGGAGGCGCGGAGACGCACCAGCGAGCGCGTTGCAGTCTGCTTCCAGGTGCAACGAAATCAGATTCGGTTCGGCAAAGACGGAGAGCGGCACCTCAAGCAGCATGCCTCCGCTCCTCCGCGTCTCCGCGGTGGAAGTTCTGAGTCGCGGTTGCAGCCGCTCGCTGCCGGCGCTAGGTGACGCCGGATGTCCTCGCGCGCGCGCACGCTGTTGCTGGCGGTGCTGGCCCTCACCGGGGTGGGGGCGTTGGCGCTCGGCGTGCTGGCGGTGCGCGATCTGCATGCCGTGGCGGCGACGCTGTCCGATCCGGCGCCGGTGATCGAGCAGGTGGTCGATCAGTATCTGGCCGCGGTGCCGAGTCAGAACAGCCTGCGCGCCGACGATCCGCTGCTCGGCGAGCGCAAGATCTTCGTCACCGCCAACATCAACGAGTACACCGCCAAGGACGTCGCGGCGCGCCTGCTTTACCTGAACGGGCGCGATGCGCGCCGGCCGATCGACCTCTACCTGTCGACGCAGGGCGGCTGGGTGGACAGCGCCTTCACCATCATCGACGTGATGAACCTGATCGACGCGCCGGTGAACACCTGGGCGATCGGCGGTTGTTATTCCGCCGGCGCGCTGATCCTGGCGGCCGGCACCGGCACGCGCTTCGCCACCTCCAACGCCATGCTGATGATCCACGCCAGCCTCGACGAGGACTCGGAGCAGTCCTTTTCCTACGAGCGCCTGGCGTTGGAGCGCTACGAGCGCATCTGGCGCGAGCGCGCCGCGCTGCCCGACGACTGGTTTCCGATGGTCGGCGGCGAGGAATACTACCTGTCGCCGGACGAAGCGCTGCGCTTCAAGCTCATCGACGCCATCGTTCCGGCCGGCGACCCCACGCACACGGTCCATCTCGAAGGGAGCCCGCCATGATCCTCGATCGATTTCGCCTCGACGGCAAAGTGGCCATCGTCACCGGCGCCGGGCGCGGCATCGGCGCCGGCGCCGCGCTGGCCTTCGCCGAATGCGGCGCCCACGTCGTCTGCGCCGCGCGCACCAAGGAGCAGGTGGAGGAGACCGCCGCCAGGGCGTCGGCCTTCGGCGCGCGCGCCGTGCCGGTGGTGTGCGACGTTATGCAGCGCCCGCAGCTCGAGGAGCTGGTGCGCGTCACCGTGGCGGAGTTCGGCCGCCTCGACGTCCTGGTCAACAATGCCGGCGGCACGCCGCCGACCGCCGCGCTGCACACCAGCGAGCACATGTTCGAGGAGGCGTTCCGTTTCAACGTCACCTCGGCCTTCCTGCTCACCCGCTTCTGCGTGCCGCACATGCTGACCAGCGGCGGCGGCAGCATCGTCAACATCTCCTCCGCCGCCGGCCGACTGGTGATGGCGGGCTTCGTCGCCTACGGCACGGCCAAGGCCGCGCTGTCGTTCATGACCCGCGAGCTCGGCCGCGAGTTCGCCCCGAAGGTGCGCGTCAACGCCATCGCCGTCGGCGCCGTGGAGACCTCGGCCCTGGCGCCGTTCCTCGACGACGACCTGCGCGGCAAGATGGAAGCCCTCACCCCGATGCGCCGCATCGGCACCGTCGAGGACATCGCCATCGCCGCGCTCTATCTCGCCTCGCCCGCCTCGAGTTGGGTGACGGGCAAGGTCTTCGAGGTGGATGGCGGCACGGAGGCGACGAACTGGCCCTATGAGGCGCCGGGGTTGGACTGACGAAGACTGGAAGACTTCAACGCGGAGACGCGGAGAAGAACAATACCAACAACGGATTCCGCGGATTGGACGGATTGCGGAATCCTCTCCGGCAAATCCGTTGAATCCGTTCAATCCGTTGTTCGACTTGTTCTGATCGTTCTCTGCGATCGCCCGCGTCTCAGCTCTCCTTCTAGTCCGACAGCGCCTTGAACACCCCCGCGTCGTTCTTCTTCACGTCGGCCGCCACGTAGCTCGCTTCAAAGCAGGTGCCCGTCTCGCTGTTCACCAGTTGGGCGGTCACCGGCAGGGGCAGGAAGCTGAACGTCGGGTCGGGCAGGTTGACGCCCTTGCCTTTGACCTGCGCCACCGACTTTCCGGCCGCGCCCGATTTGAGCAGCATCTTGGTCACGCCGGCGGCCGCCGCGCTGCTGTCCTTGTAGCGGAAGCCGCGCGTCGACAGCGGTGACCACCTGGTGGCGTGCGCGGCGACCGTCAGCCGGGTCAGCGGTGCGTGCTGTGGGCCGGTGTACAGGCAGAGTGTGTAGTCGGCCGTGGTCAGCGGGTTGCCGAGGTCGGCGAGATCGACCTGCGGCCCCTTGCGCCACTTGAACAGCAGGCGGTCCTTGCTGTCGTCGGGGTCGTTGTTGACCAACAGCGTCGACGTGCCGGGCGCGGCGCAGCCGGTGGGCAGCGTGCCGACGCAGTTCCCCGCGCCGTCGCACTGGTTGATCGTGCAGGGGTTGGCGCCGATCGGACAGGGCTCGCCCGCCGCGTCGAAGGTACAGGTGGGCGAGCAGCAATCGCCGCTGGTGAGGTTGCCGTCGTCGCAGGCCTCGCCGATGTTCAGCAGGCCGTCGCCGCAGGCGCCTTCGGGGGCGAAGGCGATGCCGTCGATGCGCGGCACGGTCGATCCGATGACGCTGACGGTGCCGGTCGGGACGCCGATGGTCACCAGCGTGCCCACCGAGCTGGTGGTGGCGCAGTTGGCTATGCCGTAGACGACGCCCGAGGGATGGGTGTCCGTGGCGTCGATGCGCCGCCCCCCGCATACGCTCGGTGGGAAGGCGAGCGGGGCCAGTAGGGCGCCGTTCCCGTTCGTGTCGTCGATCGCGCTCAGCGTACTCGAATTGGCGTGCAGCAGGTCGCCGGCCAGGTCGAACGTGATGCCGCCGCCGACCGCGGTGGACAGCCCCGACGAGGGGAACAGCAACACGGCGCCGGTGGTGGTGGACACGCGGCCGAGCGCCGCCGCCGACCGATGGTAGGAGAACAGCGCGCCGTCGGCCCGGAACGCGATATCCTCGGCGCCGGAGGTTAGCCCCGTCGGGCCGACCAGCGTCGCCGCACCCGTCGCGGTGTCGACCGTCCAGAGCGAGTTGGGCACCGGGGCGCCGGAGCGCAAGGCGTAGAGGACGCCGGTCGTCGGGTCGAAGGCGAGACCGTTACAGCCGAAGATGCCCATCGGACCGACGAGAAAGCCGACCCCGGTCGACGGGTTGATCCGGTAGAGCTCGCTCATCGGGGTGTCGCGACCGGTGCAGGCGAAGAGCGTGGCGCAGGCTTCGGTCGGGTCGGTCACGCAGGCGTCGAACTCGTCACAGGTGCCGTCGCTGTCCGTATCCACCGTGCCCGGGCCGGGGCAGATGTCGCACGCGTCGCCGAAGCCGTCGCCGTCGCTGTCGTTCTGGGTGGGGTTGGGCTGGTTGGGGCAGTTGTCGTTCTCGTCGCAGAAGCCGTCGCCGTCGCTGTCGACCGCGCCGAAGCCGACGCAGGCGTCGCAGGCATCGCCGATCGCGTCGAAGTCCGCGTCGTCCTGCCCCGGGTTGGCGTCGGCCGGACAGTTGTCGCAGACGCTGCCAACGCCATCGCCGTCGGGATCCTCCTGTCCCGGGTTGTGGTCGGCCGGGCAATTGTCGCAGCCGGCCGGACATTCGCTCGGGTCGCCGCAGAAGCTGTCGCCGTCGAAGTCGAACGGGCTGGCATCGGCGCTGCACGGATCGCACACGTCGCCGACGCCGTCGCCGTCGCCATCCTCCTGACCCGGATTGGCATCGCTGGGACAATTGTCGATCAGGTCGCAGTGGCCGTCGCCGTCCGTATCCGTCGCACCGAAGCCGACGCAGAAATCGCACGCGTCACCGATGGCGTCGAAATCGGTGTCTTCCTGGCCGGCGTTGGCAATGGCGGGACAGTTGTCCACGGCGTCGCAGAACCCGTCGCCGTCGGCGTCGGATCCGGGCCCGACGCAGTTGTCGCAGGCATCGCCGATGAAGTCGCCGTCCGCATCGGCCTGGGTCGGGTTGGAGGTTGCCGGGCAGTTGTCGCACGGGTCGCCGGTGCCGTCGCCGTCGAGGTCGACCACCGCGCGGCCGTTGTCGATCAGGACGGTGGTGTCGACGACGGTGTCACTCACATCGACGACGCCGACCCCGAGCACGTCGCTGCCGCCGGTGGCGACGACACAGAAGCTGCGATACGGGCTCGGCGGGAATGGAAAGCTCGTGTCGGCGAGCTCGCGCAGCGTGCCGTTGAAGACCGTGAAGGCGAAGTCGTTGAAGAACGAAAACTGCCCTTCGCCGCTGACATAGTTCCAGTCGAACGCGATGATGGTGCCCGCCGCGGCGCTGAACGTCTGCCGCATCGCGGCGCCCGCGGTCGCGTCGCCATTGCCGAGTCCATCCAGCGCGCCGCCGGGCAGGCCGAGAAAGGTCTGCAACGCGGTGTCGGTCGCCGAACCGGCGGTCGTCAACACCGCCTGAAAGACGCCTTCGGTGGGCGCCAGCGAGAACGTCGGGCCGGTGACCGTCGCCGCGCTCGTGCCGGCCAGCAGCCAGCCGGTGAAGTTGCCGGTCTCGAAGCCCGGGTTGGTCGGTTGCGCGCTGGCGCCGCGCGCCGCGGCCAGGACGAGGGCCAGTGACATGATCACGTGCGACTGCTTCACGATGGTCTCCCCCCTGCGTTCGCCGCGGTCACGGACACGCCACCGGCGCCGGGCAGTCCTTCCCGGCGAACTGCTTGCCATCCGATCCGTTCCGGCCGTTGCTGGCCGCGCACAGGCTGCAGAGCGTCGTGCCGCCGCTCTGGAACACGGCCGCGACGGTGCCCTGCGGGACGCCGAGTTGGAGATCGTAGTCGAGGGTGCTGAGCCCGCCCTTGCCCTTCAGCACCGCCTTGAGCTGCTTGCCGCTCTTCCAGACGACGATCTTGGCCGTTCCGTCGTCGAGCTCCTTGTCCTTGTACTTGTAGCCCTTGGGGGTGGTCGGGGTGCCGAGCAAGGTCCAGTTGCCGCACGGCAGATCGGTGCCGTGCGCCTGTCCGGACGCGTCGCTCGAGAACTGCAACGTCGCCTTCACGGTGGTCGGTGGCGCCAGACCGCAGCGCGGGTCGTCCGCGCTGCCGGGGGCCGGCACGCTGCCGGCGGCGCCGGTGACGAAGACGATCTTGTTCCTCGCCTCGTCGTCGGGGAGCGTATTCTTGATGGCCAGCTTGCGCGCCCCAACGGGCGCGTCGACCGGGGCGCCCGGGTAACTGGCGGGATCGGCCGGATCGGTGCCGGCGTCGACCTCGTCGGTATCGAAGAACCCGTCCTCGTCGCGATCGAGCGCCATGCGCGCGCCCGAGCCCGGCGGCGCACAGGTGTAGGTCAACTGCTGCCCGCCGGTGTTGGCGAGGCCGCGCAGGGTGGCATCGTTGAGCGCGGCCTCGGCGGCGCGATCGCTGTCGAACAGGCCCGTGCCGGCGTTGAGCAGATAGCCGCGCTGCACGCCGCCGACGGTGCCCTGCACGACCAGGTCGCACTCGCGCGCGCCGGGCGTATCGAGCAGCACGAAGCTGGTGGTCGCGCGGGCGATCAGCAGATCGAGGCGCGCGTCGACGGTGGCACCGTTGCTGTTGGTCAGCGTGACCTGCTGGCCGACGATGGGCGCGAAGTCGGTATCGAAGGCGAAGATGAAGTCCTCGAGGTTCTGCCGATCGGCATTGGAGAGGAAGAAGACCGTCGCGTTGAGGAAGTGAAGGACGGTGTCGATCGAGCCGTCGTGCAGGAAGCCGACGCCGCGCACCTGCTCGCCGGTGTGCTGGGTGTCGGTGATGTTGATGAACGGCACGTCCGGCATGCCGAACATGCCGACCTTCTGGTAGGCGTTGCGCAGGTGCGCGACCTTGAACTCCTGCGTCTCGTTCTCGAAGGTGGCGCGGCCGGCGGAGCCGAAGAAGCCCTGCGACGGATCGAGTACGTGGCAGCCGTTGCAGGCGGCGATGCCGTCGGTGGCGCCGCCGCTGATGTAGACGTTGCGTCCGTTGGCCTGCGGCGTGGTGAGCGAGTTGTCCAGCGCGCGGATCGGGTTGGGCGGCAGGCGCACCGCCAGAATGAAATCGGTGAAGGCGGTCATGTCGGCGGCCGGGATCGGTCCCCCGTCGCGGCCGAGGAGCCCCTCGAAGGCGACGTTGAACGCCTCGAAGGCGAGTTGCTCGTCGAGACCGAGCGGGTCGCCGGGGAAGGTGGCGCCGGTGCGATCGCCGCGCCAGTGCATCGGGCCGTGCGTCGCCATGCCGCGCAGGGTCTGCGTCGTCATCGGGCCCTTCATCGGATGGAACGGCTGCCCGCCGCCGATCAGGCCGGGGGGGTTGTTGTTCGCCACGACGATGTCGTCGGGGTTGCCGAGGTCCCACGCCAGGCTGTCGAAGTCGGCGAAGGCGTGGCAGCTCGAGCACGACGCCTCGCCGTTGCTCGAGGTGAAGCGGGCGTCGTAGAGGAAACGGCGGCCGTCGACGACGTGCGGCGGCTCGGGGTTGTGCAGCGGATGCTGCGCGGTCTCGAGGTTGGTCGCCGTGTTGACGACCTTCACCGCGTTGTCGAAACGGGTGAGCACGTAGAGCCGGTCGTTGGCCTCGTCGAGGACCAGGCCGGAGGGGCCGCCGCCGCTCAGCGCGATGTGGTCGGCGGCGTCGGGCAGGAAGGTGTCGTTCTCGAGCTGGGTCGCGGCGAAGCGGGCGACCACGCTCGATCCGAAGGCGGCGAGATAGAGCGTGCCGTCGCTCGCCAGGGCCATGCCGAGCGGCGTGGCGAGGCTGTCGTCGGCGACGCCGGCCGGCATCGGGACGGTCTGATAACCGTTCGGCTGCGCCGCGATGTGCTTGTTCAGGTGGCGCGGCAGGACGTTGGCGCCGTCGATCACGGTGATGCGCGCCTCGTGCAGGTGGCCGCGCACGGTCGTGGCGGCGTTGCCGGGGCCCTCGAAGCGCACTTCGTTGCGCGCCTCGGTGTTGCTGACGTAGAGCTTCCCGTTGGACGGGTTGACGATCATGTTGAACAGGACCGTCCCGACGTGCGTGAAAGAGGTCGTCTCGGCCGGGGTCAGCGCGTCGGCGTCGATGGCGAAGACATCGCGGTCCGGCAGGTCGAAGCGCACGGCGTTGGTCCAGTTGCGCCCGAGCTCGTCCTCCCAGTGGCTGTTCGCCTGGTTGAACTTCACCACCAGCCCGACCTCGGGGGCCGGGCTGCCCTGGAAGTTCTGGTTCGGCGCCGGCAATCCGCCGGGCGCCTGGGCGCCGGGCAGGCCGCCCGCCACCTGCACGCCGTCGATGCCGCACAGCGGGGCGCCGGCGCCGCCGTTGCACACCGCGCCTTCGGATACGGCAGTCGTCTGGTTGCCGGAATGGAAGACGGCCGCATAGACCGTGCTGCCGTCGGCGGTCGCCGCCAGCGCGCGCGGCGTGTCGCCGAAGAGCTGGATGATCTGCAGCGGCACGCCCTCGAGTGTCGCGCCGAGGTTGGCGGCGTCGAACACCCAGACCAGCGCGCGCGGCGTGCCCTCGACGTCGAGCGCCGGCGGGATCGAGCCGGGGACGTTCTGGCCGCGCCGCGCGGTGGTGAGGAAGGCGCGGGTGAAGTCGCCGTTGACGTCGGGCGCGCCGGCAAAGACGATGTCGCGCGGCTCGTCGCCGACCAGCAGCGTGCGCACGACGCGCGGCGGGCTGGCGGAGACGTCGACGATGCTGACGCTGTCGGAGAGATGGTTGACGACCCAGACCTCACCGTCGGAGCGCGCCGCCACGGCGACCGGCTCCATCCCCACCGGCACCGCGGCGACATGCGTCAGGCTGCCGCCGCCGACGGCGAAGATCTCCAGCCGGTTGTCCGGCGTGTTGACGGCAAACAACCGGCTGCCATCCGGCGACAGCGCCAGCGGCCGCACCTGTCCGCTCTCGAACGTCGTGAACGATTCGGCCGCCGCAGCGCTGGCGCCGAGCGCCCACACGCCGATGGCGATCGCGGTGCTGACGATCCGACCCATGGTTCCCCCCCGCGTTCGTGGTGATTGAGTTTTCCGTACTACGCGGCAAGCGCCGGAAACAACCATAAATGACCTGGACGTAGTGGGTCAGCTTGAATCCGGCGCACACACTGTCCGGCGCCCTCCACCGGCCACTCGTTGGCCGCGTGACTCACAGCCGAGGCCGACCTGAGCCTCAACCAGACCACTACAAACCTGGGATGGCGGCGGCGCGGAGCTTGACAGCGGGGGCGTGCCGTCATTGTCTGCCGAGACACACAACCAAGGAGCCCCCAATGTTGACCGTCATCGGAGCCAACGCCTCGCCGTTCGTCCGCAAGGTGCGCGTCTTCCTCGCCGAGAAGGGCGTCGACTACACGCTCGAGCCGCTCTTCCCGTTCGGGCCCAATCCTGAATTCCGCAAGATCAGTCCGCTCGGCAAGATCCCCGTGCTGCGCGACGGCGACAAAGTCGTCAACGACTCGTCGGTGATCTGCGCCTACCTCGAGCGCACCCACCCGACGCCGGCCCTCTACCCCACCGATCCGTACGAGTACTCGCGCGCGCTGTGGTTCGAGGAGTACGGCGACGGCGGCATCGCCCCGGTCGTCGGCGGCAAGGTATTCTTCCCGCGCGTCGTCGGACCGCGCTTCATGAATCGGCCGGCCGACGAGGCGGCGATCAAGAAGTCGCTCGAGGAGGAGATCCCGCCGCTGTTCGACTACCTGGAGAGCCAACTGAGCGGCGACTACTTCGTCGGCAACAAGCTGAGCGTCGGCGACCTGGGCATCGCCACCCAGTTCGTCAACTTCCGCCACGCCGGTGAAAAGGTCGACGCCAAGCGCTGGCCCAAGCTGGCCGGGTTCGTCGACCGCATGCACGCCCGCCCGTCGTTCCAGGCGGTGATCGCCGAGGAAGAGGCGCAGTTCAAGAGCTAGATCACCTGGAGG
>JBOHWA010000125.1:0-3175 GCA_050735855.1 Binatia bacterium | reverse complement strand
CGACCCGGCTTTGCCCAATCAATCGGCTAAGCCGCTCAAACCAATGCTGCGGCGACATCGAGGGTCTCTTCCCCCCTTGCGGGGGAAGGACAGGATGGGGGGAAGTCCGCGAGAAAGTAAGCGATGGGGCTCAAGCAACCCCTCATCCTGTCCTTCCCCCGCAAGGGGGGGAGGGACCCTCGATGTCGCCGCAGCATTGGTTTGAGCGGCTTAGCCGATTTATTGGGCAAAGCCCGGAAACCGCCCACTCCGTTCGTGCATCTGACCGCCATGCAAGAGGAGGTCACCATGCACCGCGTTCTCGCGCTCTACTCGACCGTCAACCGCCTCGCCGCCCGCATCGGCCACGCACTCCAAGGCGTGTCGCCACTGCTCGCCCGCATCGTCGTCGGGGTGGTGTTCGCGCAGTCGGGCTGGGGCAAGCTCAACGACCTGGCCAGCGTCACCGAGTTCTTCACCTCGCTCGGCCTGCCGGCGCCGGCGTTTCAAGCCGTGCTGGCATCGACCACCGAGCTGGTCTGCGGCGTGCTGCTGCTGTTCGGGTTGGCGACGCGCTTTGCCGCCGTGCCGTTGATCGTCACCATGATCGTCGCCATCCGCACGGCGCTGTGGGACCAGGTGGAGGGCGTCGCCAGCCTCTTCACGATGATCGAGTTCCTCTACATCGTGTTGTGCGTCTGGCTCGCAACGAACGGCCCCGGCCCGGTCTCGATCGACGCGCTGATCGAGCCGCGGCTGGCGGCCGACGCCGGCGCGCCGACGGGGCGCGCGGCACTCGCCAGGCTCGGTGTCGGCGGTCGGTGAGCGACGCCCTGTGACGGGACACTAGACGTTCGCCCGCGGCGCCACCGCACTCGCGGCGATGCCCGACCAGTCGTCGGTCGCCTGCGGGCCGGTGGCGGGGCGGACGTCGACGACGATGCCGGTCAGGTGGGCCATGCCCGAGACGCGCTCGAGCTCGCCCGGCCCGTCGGCGGCGAGCAGGTTGACGTTCACGCCGGCGGTCTTGCTGGCGACGCTGAGGCCGCTGGCATGCTGATGGCCCCAGCCGTGCGGCAGGGCGACGGTGCCGGGCATGAGGTCGTCGAGCAACCGGATCGGTACGCGCACCGTGGCGGTGTTCGACGACACGTCGGCGAGGTCGCCATCGTGCAGACCGGCGCGCGCTGCATCGTCCGGGTGGACGTACAGGTAGTTGGTGTGGCGGCCGCCGGAGATGAACTCCGGGTCGTTGTGGGTCCAGGAGTTGTGCGTGCTGACGTGGCGCCGCGTGATGAGCTTCAGGCGGTCGGCCTGGGCGCCCTCGCGGGCGAAGTCGGCGTCGAGCTTGCGCGCCTGCTCGAGCAGCGCGGGCGGCGCCAGGTGGACGCGACCGTCGGTGGTGACGACGCGCTGGCCGAGGAAATCCTCGCCGGTGTGATCGGGCCGCGCCACGCCGTGCGGCGAGGCGAGCAGGCGCTTGAAGCTGCCGTGCCGCGTCGCGCGCAGCAGCAGCGAGAGCAGCAGCTCCTGCGGCAGCGCCGGCTGCTCGTCCGGATGGCGGGCGCTGTGCAGGCGCTTGGCCAGCTCCATGGCGCGCTGGGCGACGCGCGAGCCGAACAGGTTGACGCCGCAGGCGCGCGCCAGGTCGACGTAGATCGACGCCTCGTCGCGCTGCTCGCCCTCCGGGCGGACGATTTGTTTCGTTGCCTGCAGGTACGGACGCGACTGCATGCCGAGCATGAGCGGGAAGATGAAGGGCAGGTCGGGGCGCTCGAGCGGTGTCGTGCACGGCAGAATGAAATGGGCGAGCGATCCGGTCTCGTTGCGGAAGATGTCGAGCGTCACCAGCAGGTCCAGATCGGCGAACGCCTCGCGCAGGCGGCCCGAGTTGGCCATGGTGACCAGCGGGTTGCCGCCGGTGACGAACAGGGCGCGCACCTGGCGGTCGCCGGGGGTGAGGATCTCGTCGGCGAGGATGCCGCCGGGGAAGGCGTCGTTGACCGAGCCGAAGTCGCCGACGCGCGAGCGTGCGTCGCGCATCAGCAGGCCGTGCTTGACGCCGAAGCGGGCGAAATCGAACAGCCCATGGCCGACCAGCGTGCCGCCGCGGCGGTCGAGGTTGCCGGAGACCGCGTTGATCACCTCCTGCAGCCAGAAGGCGAGGGCGCCGTTGCCGCCCATGTTGACGCCGGTCGAGCTGTACAGCGCGGCGCCGTTGGCAGTGCGGTAGGCGGCGACCATGGCGCGCAGGGTCGCGGACGGGATGCGGGTGACCGGTTCAGTGCGCTCCGGTGTCCACGGCGCGGCGAGGGCGGCGACGGCGTCGAGCCCGGTCATGTGGCGCTCGACGCGGGCGTGATCGACGCCGCCGCTGGCGATCAATTCGTGCAGAAACGACAGGTAGAAGAAGACGTCGGTGGCGGGCCGGATGAAGACGTGGGTGCCGGCGATCTTGGTCGACTCGGTGCGGCGCGGGTCGACGAAAAAGACCGTGCCGCCGCGCGCCTCGATGTTCCGCAGGCGGCGGGCCGGATTGGAGACCTGCAGGAAGCTCCACTTCGAGATCACCGGGTTGGCGCCGACGATGATCAGGCACTCGGTGCGGTCGACATCTGGAAAGGGCTGGGTGAACGGAAAGCCGTAGACATGGCGCGCCGCGGCGAACTTGTTGGCGCAGTCCTGCGTCGCCGAGGCGTACATGCTCTTCGAGCCGAGCGCGTCCATGAACCCCTGCGCGAACACCGGGTGCAGCACGCCGAAGCCGGCCGCCGTGCCGACGTACATGGCGATGGCGTCGGGGCTGTGGTCGGCGAGAATCCCCTGCACCTTGGCGCCGATCTCGTCGAACGCCTGCTGCCAGGAGACCTCGCTCCAGGTCGATCCGCTGCGCTTGAGCGGGCGCAGCACGCGGTCGGGTGAGCGGAACAGCTTGTGCTGCTTGAGGCCCTTCATGCAGCCGAACCCTTCGGTGGCGATGTGCGCGTCGTCCGGCCGGATGTCGACCACGCGGTTGTTCTCGACGTCGACGTCGAGCCCGCAGAGGGCTTCGCAGATGCGACAGAAGGTCTGCTTCGTCTCGACCATGGAGAAATGGACTACCACCGTCGCGAAGGTGCTGGTAGCGCGGGCCTCCGTGCCCGTCTGGCGCGCTCGGCGCGCCAGCAGGCACGAGGCATTCTGCTCGCCCCACTGC
>JBOHWA010000124.1:0-1501 GCA_050735855.1 Binatia bacterium | reverse complement strand
GACGTGCAGCGCTGAGATCATCGATTCATCATATCACGACGGCGCCGGCGCTTGCCGAGGCGGCGGTGGCGTGAGAACGTCGCGCCGTCTTCCGCCATGCCCGCTGCGGTCCGAGTCCTCTTCCTCTGCGCCACCCTCGCGGCCTGCGGGACGGCGCAGAAGTGGAGTGGCGATCCGGCGGTGACGCCCGATCTGGTGGCGCGCGAGATCAGCCCGGAGCTGTCCGACGGCGACTTCACCGCCGCCGACGTGCCAAACATCCCGCTGCCGGGCCGCCTGCGGCCCTGCTGCGCGTTCGGCAGCGGGCTGAAGGTGACGCTGCTGTCGGTGCCCATGCCGGGGGTCGAGCTGGCCAACGTGGTCGGCGTCGAGGACCTCGGGCCGCACCAGTTCGACAACGGCGCACTCGCCTTCGAGGCCAGCCGGCCGGGCGGGGCGGTGGTCAACGACGAGCACAACGGGCTCATCTACACCTGCCGCGGCGGCTTCATCGACACGGCGCATCTGCGCGACTGGGCGGATTGGTCGCTGGCCATCGGCGGCCACATCGCCCGCTCGCTGGAGAGCGGCACGACGATCGCGCTGCCCGACGAGGGCGGGCGACGGCATGTCGTGGTCGCACCGGTCGACGCCACCGTGCTGGCCGAGCACGGCCGGCGCGAAATCGCGGTGCCGCTGGCGCAGTGGCTCGCCTTCCAGCTGTCGGTCTGGCACGAGATCGCCACCTGGTTCGGGTGGTCGGCCCTGCCGATGTTCTCGGAGGAGGCGTCGGCCTTCTCGCCCGAGGACCTCTACTCGAACCTGCTCGGTATCCGCATCGCCGGCACGCTGGTCTACGGCCATGGCGTCGCCAGCGAGGTGGCCTACAACGAGAACATGAACGACCTCATCGCCCGCCTGCTGCGCCGGCTCGGGGCGCTGCCGGCCGCCGACGGCCGTCAGGCGGCGCTGGCGGTCGACGGCCTGTGGTGGGATTCGAGCGTCGCCCTGCCGGCCAAGCAGCTGGTGCGGCGGCGCAACTTCGCGATCGGTACCAGCGTGGCGCCGTGGCTGGTGACCGACGCGCCGGTGAGCAGCGACGCCAAGCGCCGCATCGCCGCGGCCTGCGCCGGCAGCGCCCAGCCGATCGACATGCGCAATCCCGACACCTGCGCCGCGGGGCAGATGCGCTTCGATCGGGTGGCGACGGTCGAGATCGTCGTCGGCGCCGAACTGATCGCGCGCGGCTTCCCGTTGCCGCGCCGGGGCGATCCACGCATCACGCAGGCGGACTTCCCGTCGATCATCACCGCGATCCGCGCCGCCAACGCGACGGAGTTCGGGCCGGCGGCGGACCGGCCGGACTGAGGGAGGGCCGCTGCTTGTCGGCGCCCTTCGGCAGGCTCGGGGCGAACCCTTCGGCAAGCTCAGGGGGCGTTGCCTCAGAAGTCGAGCCGAGCCGTCCCAACGTGCTACGGCCGCGCTTCGAGGGTCCCTTCCCCCCTTGCGGGGGAAGGTCAGG
>JBOHWA010000123.1:0-1978 GCA_050735855.1 Binatia bacterium | reverse complement strand
GTGCTGATCGCAATCACACCACTGGTTGCGAGCACGGCGCCGAGGGACCGGCGCCCTCCAGGCGCGCCCGGTCGTGCGCGAGATATCCGGCGCCGCTTGCCGCGGCGCGCCGGTCGGATATGGTCGGCCACCGATCCCACGGAAGGAGAACCGCGCATGGCCATCGAAGAAGGCAAGGCGGCGCCGGCGTTCACGCTGCCGGATGCCGAGGGCAAGAAGGTGTCGCTGAAGGATTTCGCCGGCAAGGACGTGATCCTCTATTTCTATCCCAGGGACGACACGCCCGGGTGCACGAAGGAGGCCTGCGGCTTTCGCGACGACTGGAAGAGGCTGCAGAAGCTCGGCGTCGTGGTGCTCGGCGTCTCCGGCGACACCGCGGCGTCGCACCAGAAGTTCATCGCCAAGTACAAGCTGCCGTTCCCGCTGCTCTCCGACCCGGACAAGAAGGTGATGGAGAAGTACGGCGCCTACGGCGAGAAGATGATGTACGGCAAGAAGGTCACCGGCGTCATCCGCTCCACGGTGTGGATCGGCAAGGACGGCAAGGTGAAGAAGCACTGGGCCCGCATCGCCAGCGCGGAACTGCACCCGGCCAAGGTGCTGCAGGCGCTGCAGGGCTGACGTGGAGGGCGCCGGGCCCTCGGCGCCGGGGGACGCGGGGGGGGTGCCCATCGCCGCCTTGGCCCAGGACACGGCCCGACCACGGATTGCGCGGATCGACGGATTCCACGGAGAAGGCCCTGCAGAGGATCCGTTTCATCGGATCGTGTCCGTGCAATCCGTGGCCTGCTTCCTTCTTTCCCGGACGCCCCCTCCCGCCGCCCCCGGCGCCGAGGGACCGGCGCCCTCCAAGTTGACAAACAATTGTTTGTCGCAGTACAGCCCTGACTTCACCCCGCAGACAGGAGTTCGAACCGAATGAGCACGCCCGGCCCCGTCGAGCCCATGCGCCAGGATCAGGCCATGGAGTTCCCGTACAAGCACTCCACCGGTGAGACCGTCGGCCGTTTCCTCGCCGGCCTGAAAGAGCAGAAGACGATCTGGGGCCACCAGGTGGCCGGGCAGGGCGTGGTGGTGCCGCCGCTCGGCTATTCCGAGGTCGATGCCCAGGCGGGCGGCACCTGGGTCGCGGTGAAGGACACCGGCGTGGTCACCGCCGTCGCCGTCGTCCAACAGCCGCTCGAGCGGTTGCACCCGTTCGCGCAGCCGTTCGCCTACGTGCTGGTCAAGCTCGACGGCGCCGACACCGCCATGGCGCACGTCGTCAGGGACGACCTCGATCGCTTGAAGGTCGGGTCGCGCGTGCAGGCCGAGTGGGCCGCCGACGACGTGCGCAAGGGCAGTGTGCTCGACATCGTCGCCTTTCGCGTCGTCGGCTGAAGCGAGGAGATCATGCAGGAACCGCCACAGGAACCGGTCAAGTACGTCGACACCAACGTCTACCTGCCGTACCACTACATCGCCGGCGACTACCGCGCCCGCTTCTTCGCCGCGATGAAGAACAAGAAGTTCCTCGGCTCGAAGTGCGAGAAGACCGGCAAGGTGTTCGTCTCGCCGCTGGTCAACTCGCCGGAGAGTTTCGCTCCCTGTACGGAGTTCGTCGAGCTCGAGGGGCGCGGCGTCATCACCACCTTCTGCATCGTCAACATCCCCGTGATGGGACGCGATCTGCAGCTGCCCTACGTCGCCGCCTCGGTGGCGCTCGACGGCGCCGACATCTCGATCTTCGCCGCCATCCAGGAGGTGAAGGCGGACGAGGCGCGCATGGGGATGCGCGTCGAAGCGGTGTGGAAGCCGGACGGTGAACGCACCGGGTCCTTCGACGACGTGCAGTATTTCCGCCCGACGGGCGAGCCGGACGCCAAGCCGGAGACGTACATCAATCGGCTCTGAAGAGAAGAAGACTCACCACAGAGAGCACAGAGGACACAGAGAAGAATCATAAGAAGAAAAAGAATTTCACCGCGGAGACGCGGAG
>JBOHWA010000122.1:0-4343 GCA_050735855.1 Binatia bacterium | reverse complement strand
GCTCACCGCCAGCACGGCGCCGAGGGCCCGGCGCCCTCCAGGGTCAGACCACGCGCGCCAACCCGCATGACTCACGCATGCTTGCCGACCCGCGCCGGCCTCTCGTCCGCGCGGGACGCGCCATGTGTCAGCAGCCCGGTGAGGTGCAGCAACCGCTGGCGCGTCTCGAGCAACGTCTTGCCGACGTGGTCGGCCCCCGCGGCCAGCAAGCCCTCGTCGCCGTCGTCCGCCAGCGCCGGCGGCGCCCAGCGACCGACGACGATCGTGAGATCCGGTGCGGCGGCGCGCAGACGGCGAATCAGGTAGCGCGTCTTCAGCGGCGCGCTGGGCGGCAGATCGGCGATGCAGATGGCGCGGCAGCCGCGCTCCTGCACCAGGCTGACGACCTCCGCCGAGAGCATCGGCGCGGCGAGGATCTCGAGCGCAAACGGCGTGCCGTCGAGCAGCTGCGCCAGCATGCGCAGCGCCAGCCCGTCGGCCTCGCCGTTCGCCGGCCAGCCGAGGATCGCGATGCGGCCGGCGCCGGCGGCCGCGGCGGCGTCTGGCGTCACCGCGCGCGCGTGGTGCGCCAGTTCGACCAATAGCTCGCGCGTCGTCTCGACGATGGCGCGCTCCTCATCGTCGGTCAGCCGGCCTTCGATGCGGTCGCGCTCGGCGTAGTTCAGCGCCGGCAAGAGCAGCGCGTCGTAGGCGCTCTCGACCTCGCCGCGCTTGAGCTGCGCATCGAGCAGGTCGGCCGCCTCCGATTGATCGCCGGCCAGCAAGCGCTGGTAGTAGTTCTTGTCCGGCGCGAGCGCCGGTTCGTCGGACATCAGCGTGGCGATGAACTGCAGCCCCGGCACGTACTTGCCGAGCACGACGAGGCAGACCGTCAGCGGCGTGGCGAGCAGCAGCCCGAGCGGCCCCCACAGCCAGGTCCAGAAAGCGACGGCGGTGATCAGGCCGAGCTCCGACACGCCGGCGGCGCCGGCGTAGAGGACCGTCTCGAGGACCATGTTGGTGAACAGCTCGAGCCCGAGATACAGCGCGAGCACCAGCAGCGGTCGCGTCCACCCTTCGAGCACCGCCAGGCTGACCAGCAGCGGCGCGACGGCGGAGATGATCGAGCCGACGTACGGGATGAAGCGCAGGGCGAACGCCAGCGACGCCCACAGCAGCACATAGGGCACACCGATGAGGTACAGGCCGATGCCGACGCCGGTGGCGAAGACCGCGTTGACCAGCGACTGCATCAGCAGGTAGCGGCTGACGCGCTGGCCGGCCTCGTCGAAGGCGCGCGTGGCGATCGTCAGGTGCTTGTGCCCGAGCAAGCGGACGAGCCGATTGCGCAGCTCCTGGCGCTCCAAGAGCATGAAGACGACCAGCACAGCGACCAGGCCGATATCCCCCAGCACGCCCATGATCGACCCGAGCGTGCTGGGGAATCCCCACAAGCTGGACGTCTGTTCGGAGGCGACCACGACCGGCTGCGGGCTGGTCGACGCCGCCGTGCCGCCGACTTCCTCGGCGATCTCGTTGACCGCCTCCTGCACCTTCTCGACCGAGCCACCCTGGCTGGCGCCGCGGATGTCGCGCACCTTCTGGATGATGTTCGCCCGGTACGCCGGCAGCTCGAGCACCAGCGAGCCGAGCTGGCGCGAGGCCGCGTAGCCGGCCAGCCCGATGACGCTGAACGTCAGCGCCACAACCACCAGCACCGCCGGCACCTTGCCCACCCACGGCTGCAGCCGCGACACGATCGGACTGAGAAAGAACGTGATCAGCAGCGCCAACGCCAGCGGCACGATGAACGGCTGCGCCCAGTAGAGCACCGCGACGGCGAGCACCGCGGCGGTGAAGCCGAGCCACAGCTTGGCCGCGCGCAGCACGTCGAAACCGTCCATCCGTGAAATTGTATCCCCTCGACTGGCTCGGCGGAACCGTAGGGACACGATGTGCCATCGACAGACGCCTGGAGGGCGCCGCTCCGTCGGCGCCGGGGGGGAGCGCCCCCCTCACGCCGGCCGCGCCACCAACGCCCGCCCGCCCTCGGCGATCAACAACCCCGCCAGACCGAACAGCGCCAGCGCGACGAGGCCGTTCATCACGTCCGCCGCCGCCGGCATGGCGCCGCTGAACAGCACGCCGGCGACGGTCGACGCCTGCACCACCAGCGCCCAGAGCGTGATGGTCATGACGAACAGCATCGGCAGCAGCGTGAACCAGTAGCGCCGGCCGCTGCGGTGCAGCCACACGCTGATCGCCAGCAGGGTGAGGGCGGCGAGCAGTTGGTTGCTGGTGCCGAACAGCGTCCAGAAGACGCGGTACGAGTCGTCGCGCGAGGTGACCACCAGCAGCGCCGGCGGCAGCACGGTGACCGCCGTCGCCAGCAGCGCGCCGCGCCGGCTCGTCCAGCCGAGCAGCTCCTGCACGACGTAGCGGCCGAGGCGGGTGCTGACGTCGAGGGTGTCGAAGACGAAGGTCGAGAACGCCATCGCCCCGAACGTCGTCGCGAAGGCCAGATGCTGCTCGCCGATCAGCACGGTGAGGAAGCGCCCCAGGCCGGCGCCGTAGAGCGCGCCGGGCGCCTTGCCCTGCGCAGTGGGTGCGTCAACCATCATGATCGTCGCCAGCGCGATCACGGCGACGAAGCCCTCGAGCAGCATGGCGCCGTAGCCGATCGAGCGGCAGTCCGACTCCTTGCCGATCTGCTTCGACGTCGTCCCCGAGCAGACCAGGCCATGGAACCCCGAGCACGCCCCGCAGGCGATGGTGACGAACAGGAAGGGAAACAGCGTGCCCGAGGCGCCGGCCGCGCCGCCCCATCCTTTGAAGGCCGGCTGCTCGATGGCGAAGCCGCCGAACAGGATGCCGAAGACGCCGACGCCGATCGCCAGGTAGAGCACGAAGCCGCCCAGGTAGCCGCGCGGTTGCAGCAGCGCCCACACCGGCACCAGCGACGAGGCGAAGCAGTAGGCGAGGATGATCAGCCCCCAGGTCTTCGGCCCGGAGACCAACAGCGTCGAGTACTGCGTCCCGAGCCAGACCATCACCAGCATGCCCGGCACGAAGATCACCGTCTGCAGCCACAGCGGCGGCCGCAGGAAGCGATCGACCAGCCCCATCAGCACCGCCAGCAGCAGATAGAGCACGCTGGCCAACGCCACCGCCCCGCCCGGGTTGAAATGGAAGGCGCCGCCGGCGAGGTCCTCGCCGCCGCTGACGAACGTGCTCGCCGTGATCTGCGTGAAGGCGACGATCACGTAGATCAGCGCCAGCCAGATGAAGAGCATGATCGCCAGCCAGGCGCGCCGCCCGAGCGTCTCCTTGACGATCTCGGCAATCGACCGCCCCTGGTGCCGCACCGAGGCGATCAGGCTGGAGAAGTCGTGCACCGCGCCGATGAACACCACGCCGAAGCCGATCCACAGCAGACACGGCAGCCAGCCGAACTGCTGGCAGGCCAGAATCGGCCCGGCGATCGGCCCCGCCGCCGCGATGGCGCTGAAATGCTGCCCGAGCAGATAGAACGGCCGCGTCGGGACGAAGTCGACCCCATCGTTGATCGCCACCGCCGGCGTGATACGCGCGTCGTCGAGCCGATACTGCCGCGCGATGAAGCCGCCATAGAAGGTGTAGCCGAGGTAGAGGACGGCGATGGCGAGCAGCGCCAGCAGCGGCAACGTCATGCCTGGCGTCGATGCCCCGACGCGGCGGCGAGGTCAAGCGACACGCGATACTCATCGCCGTGTGCCGCTGCGCCACAGGTGTCGAGTGTGCCACCTCTTGACCCGCGGCCCGCGGCGGCGGAGGAGAAGCGTATGACGACACACGACAACTTCTTCTCCGCCGTTTCCGCCCTGGGAGCGATCCAGACGCTCGACGTCGAGGCGATGCGCCTGCTCTACCGCATCGAGATGTCCGGCGAGGATTTCTACAACCTGATCGCCGACCGCATCGGCGATCCGCGCGCGGCCGAGCTGCTGCGGCGCAACGGGCGCGAGGAGCGCGGGCATGCCGAGCGGGTGGGCAAGGCGATCGGCATCAAGCTCGGCCGGCCGTTCGAGCCGTCGGACGAGGATCGGGCGCGCTACGCGATTCCGTTGCCGGAGACCATCCCGGCCGAGCTGCTGCCGGTGATCGTGCAGGGCGAGCTCGACGGCGACAGCGGGTATCAGCGCTGGGCCGACCGCGAGACCGATCCCGAGGTCCAACGGCTGCTGCGCCTGAACGGGCGCGAGGAGACGGTGCACGGCAACCGCGTGCGCGAGGTGATCGCGCTACTGGGCGGGAACGCGGCATCGTGAGCTCCGCCTGGAGGGCGCCGCTCCGTCGGCGCCGTGCGTGCGACGAGTACCCCGCCC
>JBOHWA010000121.1:0-4111 GCA_050735855.1 Binatia bacterium | reverse complement strand
GCGCCGCGCGTCGCAAGCCCGCCGCGTCACCCGCCGCCACCGCCGGGTCACGGCATGCCGTGCCCGTGGCGGGCGGGGGCGCGCGCCTCAGGTTCGCGGCGCGAAAAGGTAGTGCGACACGCCCCACTCGCGGCCGCCGCGATAGCCGAAGAGCTCGGCGCAGGCGAGGAAGAACAGGCGCCAGCGCACCAGCCAGCGCTCGGCGTCCGTTGCGCCGTAGGTGTCGCGGAACAGCGCGGCGACGCTGTCGCGCTGCGCATCGAGTCGGGCCAGCCAGGCGTTGGCGGTGCGCTCGTAGTGGCCGCCGTTGAGCCACCAGCTGTCGGCCAGCAACAGATCGCGCTGGAAGTGCGCCAGCAGGTCGTGCGAGGGCATCAGCCCGCCAGTGAAGAAATAGCGTCCCATCCAATCGGCCGCGCCGCCGGTCTCGAACGGGTAGGCGTAGCTGCGGTGAGTGAAGATGTGGACGAAGAGCCGACCCTGCGGCATCAGCCAGCCGGCAATGCGACCGAGCAGGACCTGGTAGTTGCGCATATGTTCGAACATCTCGATCGAGACGATGCGGTCGAAGCGCGCGCCCGCATCGAAGCGGTTCATGTCGGCGGTGGTGATCTCGAGATTGTCGAGCCCGCGCGCGGCGGCCGCGGCGCGGATGAACTCGGCCTGCGGGCGGGAGTTGGAGACGCCGACGACGCGGCTGCGCCGATAGCGCGCGGCGAGCCATAGCGAGAGCGAGCCCCAGCCGCAGCCGAGGTCGAGCACGCGCTGGCCGTCCTGCAACTGCGCGCGCGTGGCGTAGAGCTCGAACATGGCCGCCTCGGCGGCGTCGAGATCGCCGACCCCCGCCGGCCAATAGGCGCTGCTGTACTTGAGGTGGCGGCCGAGCACGGCCTGGAAGAAGGCCGGCGGCAGCTCGTAGTGCTGCTGGTTGGCGGCCTCGACGTGCAGCGCCACCGGGCTGCGGCGCAACTCGTCGCGCAGGGCGCGCTGCGCACCGCCATCGGCCTTGCGCGCCTCCTCGCGCAGGCGCTCGGCGGCGAACAGACGGATGCCGGCGCGCAGCAGCCCATCGGGCAGGCGCCCCGATTCCGCCGCGGCCAGCACGCCGTGCAGCAGGCTGCTGCCACGTCCCAGGCCCGTCGGGGCACCGGCGGCCGGAGGCGGCGCCACGGATTGGATCCCGCGCGCAGGGTCGGTGAGTGCGGCCGCGGCCGCGTCGGCGTGTTTGGGTTCGTTCATGTCAGTGATTTATGCCCATTTATCAAGGCACGTCAAGTAATGTCAGGACAACAGTTGACAGAACGCTTGGGGCGGACTATCTATTGGTTCATGCAATGCGGTCGCGGCGGACGGGGATACGCGGGGAGGTGAGCGATGGATGATGGGACGACTCACGATGCCTTGCCGCTGCGCACCGTTTCGCGAATGACCGGACTCTCGCCGGACATCATTCGCGCCTGGGAGAAGCGCTATGGCGTGGTGGCACCGAAGCGCGGGGCGCGCGGCGCAAGGCTCTACAGCCTGGCGGACATCGCGCGCTTGCGCTTGCTGCGCCAGGTGGTCGGCGGCGGGCGGGCGATCGGCGACGTCGCCCGCCTGAGCCCGGCAGAGCTCGAGGCGCTGGCCGGGTCGCCGGTGCTGGCCGCCGACGGTCGCCAGCGCAGCGCGGCGCCGGACGGCCATCTCGACGTGGTGGGCCAGGCGGTCGCCGCGCTGGCGCGCTTCGATGGGCGGGCGCTGGACCGGTGTCTGGGCGATGCGCTGATGGCGCTCGGCAGCCGGGAGTTCATCCTGCAGGTGGCGGCACCGCTGCTCGGCGAGATCGGCGACCGGTGGAGCGACGGACGGCTGACGATCGCCGACGAGCACCTGCTCTCCGGCCAGATGCGCAACCTGCTGAGCGGCATGATGCGCGCCCGCGGCCCGGTGGCGGCGCCGACGGTGCTGCTGGCGACACCGCAGGGCGAGCGGCACGAGTTCGGCCTGCTGCTGGCCGGCCTGTTGATCGCCGATGCCGGCCTCGGGCTCTGCTACCTCGGCGCCGATCTCCCGGCGGCCGAGATCGTGGCGGCGGCGCAGCGCGCGGGCGTCAGCGTGGTCGGGCTCGGCTTGGTCAACGAGGACAATCATCGACCCGCCCTCGACGAGGTGCGCGGCATCGAGCGCGGTCTGGCGCCGTCGACCGAGCTGTGGCTCGGCGGCCGCGCGGCGGCGGCGGTCAGGGCGGAGATCGGCGCCAGCCGCGCCGTCGTCCTCGATCGCATCGACACCCTGGAAGCGGAGCTGCAACGCGTGCGCGCCGACAACGGCGCGCGCGCATAGGCGACGGACGCGATCCGTCGGACGGGAGGATCGTCATGAATGCAGGCACAGAACGATCGATGGACCAGCAGGTCACGTCGGCCGAGAGTCCGCGCGGCCCCTTCGCGCTGGGGCCGTCGGTGATCGACGACTTGATGGCGGGCGGCGAGCTGCTGCCGACACAGATGCCGTCGCCGACGCACTGGAGCGCGGAGAAGAAGCTCGCGGCCGCGGTGCTCGCCTCGGCGCTGGTCGAGATCCGCGATCATCACGGCAGCCCGGCGCACCGCCGGCGCGTCGCCGAGGCCCTCGAATGGGTGCACGGCGAGGATGAAGACTGGCCGTACACCTTCCTGCGCCTCTGCGCCCTCTTCGGGCTCGAGGCCGAGTGGGTGCGAGCCGAGGTGGCGCGCTGGATCGAGACTCCGCGCGGCGCGCGCAAGGGCGTCACCTTTCTCTATCGTCAGGCCGCGTGAGCGCCCGGAACATCCGAACGCCGGCGCTCTGCGTTGTCTCACGCGAGGGTGGCTCGCGCTCCTGAAGCTTGGAGGAATCCGCATGTTGTGGAACGAATCAACGGCACTGCGCGCGCGGCGCGTGGCGCCGCCGTGGCGCGATCGCCTGGCGGCCGGGCTCGTCCTGCGCCAACTCGAGGGCTGGCGCATGGGGCTCGTGCAGCTCGAGCTCCCCGACGGCCGCGTGCTCGAGTTGGGCGAGCCGCGCGCCGCGCGGCGGGTGGCGGTGAGGGTGCGCGAGTGGCGGTTCTTTCGCCGCGCCCTGGTCGGCGGCGATCTCGGGGTGGGCGAGTCGTACATGGACGGCGACTGGGACTGCGACGACCTGGTCGAGCTGTGTCGCATGTTCATCGAGGACCAGTCGGTGCTGAGCGACCGCTCGACCTTGGGGGTGCTCAAGCGGCTCAGCCACGCGCTGCAGCGCCTGGCGCGCGCCAACTCGCTGCACGGCAGCCGGCGCAACATCCAGTACCACTACGACCTCAGCAACGACCTCTTCCGTCTCTTCCTCGACGAGTCGATGACCTACAGCGCCGCCGTCTTCGCACGGCCCGGGACGACCCTCGAGGAGGCGCAGCGGGCCAAGCTCGACGGCATCTGCCGCCAGCTCGAGCTCGAGGCGGGCCAGCATGTGCTGGAGATCGGCAGCGGCTGGGGGGCCTTCGCCATCCACGCGGCGTCACAGTACGGCTGCCGGGTGACCTCGCTCACCCTGTCGCAGGACCAGCTCGCGCTGGCGCGGCAGCGCGTCGCCGCCGCCGGGCTCAGCGATCGGATCGATATCCGCCTGTGCGACTACCGGCAGATGACCGGCAGCTTCGACCACATCGTCTCGATCGAGATGTTCGAGGCGGTCGGCCTCGAGTACTACGACACCTTCTTCGCCGCCTGCGAGCGCCTGCTGCGGCCGCACGGGCGCCTCTTCCTGCAGACCATCGCCATCCCCGACCAGCGCTTCGAAGCCTACGCGCGCGACTACGACTGGGTGCGCAAGTACATCTTCCCCGGCAGCCTGCTGGCCTCGCTGCACGCCATCACCGCGTCGCTCAAGCGGGTGACGACGCTGCGCATCGACACGCTGCGCGACATCGGCCCGGACTACGCGCGGACGCTGCAGCTCTGGCGCGAGCGCTTCGTCGCCCGGCGCCACGACGTGCGCCGCCTGGGCTTCGACGAGCGCTTCATCCGTATGTGGGACTTCTACCTGGCGAGCTGCGAGGCGGGGTTCGCGGCGCGCTACATCAACGACCTGCAGCTGGTCATGAGCCGGCCGCTGCCGTTCGCCCGGGCCCGGG
>JBOHWA010000120.1:0-11863 GCA_050735855.1 Binatia bacterium | reverse complement strand
CGCGGCGCCAGGCGGCGCGCCCGATGCGCGACTGGCGCACCCAGCCGTTCAGCCGCCGCTCGCCGTGGAACCATCCGATCGGCAGCGCCGCGCGCTACGCGACGATCCCGCGGCTGGCGTCGTACATGGCGAGCCTCAACTATGAGGAGCGCTGGACCAGCGCGATCGTCCTGGCCGACGCCCAGGATCCGCTCGTCGAGATGGTCTTCAGCCCCAACTGGGGCGCCTACTCGAGCTGGGCCTTCCTCAACCGCGGCGGCAAGAACTGCGGCAACGGGCGCGCCGCCGAGCAGAACCTGCTGCGCCACGCCACCCCCGAGCTGCCGACCGAAGCGAACTACTATTCGACCACCGCGTCGCCGGACGATTCGCGTTGGGCGCTGCCGGCCAGCTACCGGCCGGCCAGCGACGGCTATCGCGGCCTGTTCCGTCTGCCCGCCGGCGCCTGTCCGTCACCGGATACCGACGGCATGATGGCGGTCTTCCAGCCCGACGGCTGGGCGATCGACATCTACGCCACGGTGGTGACCTCGGATGGCCACGTGGTCGGCACCATGGCGAGCTGGATCGACGCGCGCGGCGACGGCACCGGCTGGTGGAACGGCCGCCGCGCCAGCATGCTGCCGTCGTTCGCCGGCCTGATCCGCAGCGGCGAGATCGCCTCCGGCCGCATCCCGCACGCGCTCGCGGTGCAGGTGCCGGCGGCGATGCTGCGCGAGCAGTCCGTCTGGCCGGCCTACGCCTTCGACCGCGATTCGGGCTATTCGGGCAGCGTGCCGATGGGCGCGCTGCTCGCCATCCCGCCGCAGGTCGACCTCGCCAGCCTCGGCCTGTCGCCCTTCGGCCTGGTGATCGCCCGCGCCGCGCAGGACTACGGCGTGTACGTGGTCGACCGTGGCGGCGCGGGCATCACCTTTCTCGCCGAGCTCGGCAACCCGGACATCCGCTGGCAGGGCCGCGGCGCCGACGACCCCGCCTGGTGGAAGGACATCGAGACGATCAAGAACGCGCTGAAACGCGTCACCAACAACGGCCCGACGAGCCGCGGTGGCGGCGGCGTGCCGCGCGTCCCGCTGGCGCCGCACCTCACGGTGGACTGACGGGTACGTTGTGCGTGTTGCGTTGTGGTTCCGCGGTGTTCCGAGAAACGTACATCGCCACGGCAACAACGGACTTCGCGGATTGAACCGATTTCTGAGCCCTACTCAGTGAAATCCGTTTGATCCGCGTAATCCGTTGTTGGTTTTCTGAGCCACGCCCTCCTCAAGGTAGCGGATCCCTGCCATCCTGGCGGAGCTATGACCAACGCCAGGTATCTGCCGCTCGCCGCGCTGCTGCTCGGCGCCGCCGCCTGCACCTCCTCCGTGCCGCCGCCGGCATGGGATGACGGCCCGCCGACCGAGCCCGGCACGCTCGAGCAGACGCAGCGCGCCGTCGATCTGTTCTCGAGCCGCTTCGCGGTCATCGGCCCACAGCTGGCCGAGAACGTCGGCGATCTGTACAGCGCCGACACCCGCTTCCGCGATCCGATCACCGAGGTGCACGGCCTGGCGGCGCTGCAGAAATACCTCGCCCACTTCGGCGAGGTGTCGAGCGGGGCGCGCTTCCGCATCACCGATACCGTGGTCCAGCCCGGCGATGCGGTGGTCTTCTGGACCATGGTGATGCCGGGCGACGGCGATACGCCCGGGCGCACGATCCAGGGCCTCAGCCACCTCAAGGTGCGCGACCGCATCTACGAGGAACGCGACTACTTCGACATGGGCGACGCGGTGTACGACCACATCCCGGTGCTCAACTGGTTCACCGGCCTGGTCAAGTCGCGGCTGGCGCCGCCGCAGGAATGACCCGACCGAGCGCGCGCACCCTGAACTACGCGCTCTACCAGGCCGGCTGGTTCGCCTGCATCCTCGGTCCCGCCTGGGGCTACCCGTTCGCCGGCACGGCGATCGCGCTGGGGCTGATCGGCGTGCATCTCGCGCTGGCGCGGCGGCGGCGCGACGAGGTCGTGCTCATGCTCTGGGCGGCGCTGATCGGTACGGTTGCCGACAGCGCGCAGATCGCCCTCGGCACGCTCGGGTTCCGCAGCGGCGTCGTGGTGGCGTGGCTGCCGCCGCCATGGCTGGTCGTGCTGTGGATGCAGTTCGCCACCACCTTTCAGTACGCGATGGCGTGGATGCAGGGGCGGCCGCTCGCCGCCGCGCTGTTCGGCGCCGTCGGCGGCCCGCTCGCTTTCTGGGCCGGCTGGCGCATGGGCGTCGTCGAGCTCCACCCGCAGCACTGGCTGAGCTACCTGACGCTGGCCGTGGTGTGGAGCATCGCGCTGCCGCTGCTCGCCGGCCTCGCCGCCCGCCAACACGGCGGCGCCGGCGCCGGTGAGTATCGCCAGCGCGGGCCGATCTCTGCTGCTCCGACACCCGACGGGCGTCGCCGCGTTTGACCAATGCGCCAGGCGTTGCGCGGTACGGCCGAAAGCCGCGATAGTCCAGCCGGATGGAGCGCGAGACGGTGAGCGCCACGGCGCTGTTCGAGGCGCCGGCGGATGATGAGTTGGCCGCGGCGCTGCTGGACTACCTGCGCGCCGCGCACGGCACCACGGGGCTCGCCTTCGCGTCGCCGCCGGCGCGGATCCTGGGCGGCTTCGACACGCTGGTCTATGGCTTCAGCCTGCGCGCGCCGTCCGCCGCGTTGGCGGGTCCGCTGATCCTGCGCCTCTACCGCGATGCCGACGGCCCGCCGCGCGCGCAACGCGAAGCGGCGGTGCAGAACGCCGCCGCGGGGCTCGGCTATCCCACCCCGCGCGTGCTCGACGTCTGCGTCGATCGCGGCGTGCTCGGCGGCGCCTTCCAGGTCATGCAGCGTCTGCCGGGCCGCGTCATGCTCGACGCGTTCTTCGGCCCGGCGCTGTTGCGCCTGCCGATCGTGCTCGCCGATCTGCATCTGCGCCTGCACGCCCTCGACGCCACCTGCTTTCCGGCTCATCTGGCGTTGCCGGGCGAGCCGGCGCCGCTCGAGCGCGACTTCAGCCAGGCGGCCGCCGCGATCACGCACGCCCGGCTCGATGACTTGCAGCCGCTGCTCGCCTGGCTGCGCGCCCATCGCCCGCCGCCGGCGGCGACGGTGCTCTGCCACGGCGACTTCCACCCGCTCAACGTGTTGGTCGACGGTGGTGCCGTCAGCGGCGTGCTCGACTGGGCGCGGGCGCGCCTCGCCGAGCCCGCCTGGGACGTCGGTGCCAGCGTGGCGCTGTTCATGCAGGGGCCGCTGCGCATGCCCGCTGCGCTACAGGGCATCGCGGCGGCGCTGCGGCGCTGGCTCGCCAACCGCTACGTACGCGCCTACGCCAGGCGGCGGCCGCTGTCCGGCGCCTCGCTACGCTACTACGAAGCGCTGCGCTGCTTCGGCTTCCTCATCGAAGGCGGCGAGCACCAGCGCGCCGGAGCGGGCGTCATCGCGGCGATCGCCAAGCCGACCGCGTTCGGCGACGCGCGCACCCTTGCGGCGATCCACCGCCGGCTGGCGAAGCTCACCCGCTGACGCCGCCGCGCGCCTCAACGCGACGGTGACGGGTGCGGTGGCCAGCTCTGGCGGCTGTCGTCGACGAGAAGCGTTCCGCGTGTGGCGTCATGCGTCGCGCTCCAATCAACGCGAAACGCACACCGCGAAGCGAACAACGTGGCTACGTGTCGCGGGCGGCTTGCAATGCGGCGGCGACGGCGCGCTGGTGGCCGGCCGCCAACTCGGCGGCACTGACCGCGGTCATCTGCAGGTCGCGCAGACGGCCGTCCTGCAGGCGATACACCCAGCCGTGCAGCTCGAGGTGCTGGCCGCGCGCCCAGGCGTCCTGCACGACGGTGGTCTGGCTGACATTGATCACCTGCTCGACGACGTTGAGGGCGCACAGCGCGTCGGCGCGTGCGGTGTCGTCCGGCAGCGCATCGAGGATGGCGCGATGGTGATCGCGCACGTCCTGCACGTGGCGCAGCCAGTTGTCGATCAACCCCAGGCGATCGCCGCGCAGCGCCGCCTGCACGCCGCCGCAGCCGAAGTGGCCGCAGACGATCACGTGCTGCACCTTGAGCACGTCGACGGCGTACTGCAGTACGGCCAGGCAGTTCAGGTCGGTGTGCACCACGACGTTGGCGACGTTGCGATGCACGAACAGCTCGCCCGGCATCAGGTCGACGATCTCGTTGGCCGGCACGCGGCTGTCGGCGCAGCCGATCCACAGGTGCTGCGGCGCCTGTTGGGTCGAGAGCTTGGTGAAGAAGTCGGGCTCGCGCGCCACCTGGGCGGCGGCCCATTTGCGGTTGTTGGCGAACAGATGGGGCAGTGAGTTCATGGCGGTCGACCTACCGCGCGGTGCGTGGTGACGCAACGCCGGCGTCAGGCGGTGGGGGCCTCGAGCGGCAGCTCCAGCGCGACACAGGCGCCGTGCGGTGCGCGGTTGCTGAGCACGATATCGCCCCCCAGATCGCGCGCAAAGCGCCGCACCATGGGGAGGCCGAGGCCGGTGCCGCGCTCGCGCGTGCTGAAGAACGGGCGGATGCCGTTCTGCAGCAGCTCGGCCGGAAAGCCAGGCCCGTCGTCGGCGATCGTGATCCGCAGCCGGCTGGCCTCGGCCGCGGCGGTGATCGTGATGGTGCCGCCGCGGCCGTCGAGCGCGTTGGCGGCGTTGAGCACCAGGTTGAGCAGCGCCTGGCGCAGGCGGTCCTGCGGCAGCCGGCAGGTGAGGGTGGGGTCGATGTCGGGCTGCAGGTGAACCACGGCCGGCAGCTGGCAGCGGGTCAGCGTGCACAGGTCGTCCACCAGGTCGGCCAGCTCGATGGTGCGCACTGGCTCGGGGGCATGGCGCGCCGCGTCGACCAGGCCGTTGAGCAGGCGCGTCAGGCGGCCGACCTCGGCGACGATGAGATCGATCCGCTCGACCGAGTCCGGGTCCTTGATCTCCTCGCGCAGGTTGGCGAGCGTCATCTGGATCCCGGCGAGCGGGTTGCGCAGCTCGTGGGCGACCGAGGCCGCCAGCTCGCCGGTCGCCGCGAGCCGCTCGGCCTGGGCCGCGGTGCGCTGTTGCTCGAGCAGCGCCGTGGTGGTGCGGCGCACCTCGTCTTCGAGCGACGCCGTGCGCGCCTTGCTCTCGGCCTCGTAGCGCTGCAGGCGGCGCACCAGGGTGTTGAAGTTGCGGTGCAGCGGCAGGACGAGCGAGTCGACGTCCTCCACCGGCGCCAGGGTGACGACGCCCCTCGCCAACAGCGACAGCTGCCGCCCGAAGGCGTGCAGCGGCCGGATGATGCGGCTGCGGGTGATCGGGATCAGCACGACGCCGACGGCGAGGATGGCGAGCGGCGCCGCCAGCTCGAGCCGCAGCTGCAGCTCCGCCCCTTCCTCCAGCTGACCGATGAGCTCGGCCTGGCTGGCCTGCTCGGTCTCGATCATTTCCTGGAAGCCGAAGAAGCTCTGCATGAAGTCGAGCTGTTGGCCGGTCGGTGGGATCGCTGCCACGCGGGCGCGGAAGCGCTGCAGCCGCTCCGGCGTGTCCGGGTTGGTGGCCAGGGCGCTCAGCTGGTCGAGATAGCCGAGCAGATCCGCCTGCGCGGCGACCGTGGCGTTGTCCGGTTGGCCGACCAGCACCAGACGGCGTGCCGCCAGCAGCAGCACCCGCTGGAAGTGATGCATGCGCTCCAATTGCGCCTCGGCATTGGCCAGGCGCCGTTGCTCGCGCACCGTGAGACCCGCCGACACGACCAGGCTGAGCACCACCAGCGCCAGGAACGCGAACGTCGCGAGCTGGATGCGCCGGAAGATCGAGCTGTCCATGTCCTTCGGCACAGAGCCACCTCCCCTCGCGAGCAACCATCGAGCGGCGCGCCGGCGGCCGCCGCTGCAGTCCTGTAACACGGACCCCCCGATCGTTGTCCACGACCGCGCCCGCGTCGCCCCGCTTGGCGGCACGCGGCGGTGGGACTATGGTCGCCCTCGACGGGAGGGACGCGATGGAGACGACGCCGTTCGGCCGCACCGGCCACCACAGCTCGCGCGTCATCTTCGGCGCCGCCGCGTTGGCCGCGATGCGCCAGGACAAAGCCGAGCAGGTGCTCGACGCCGCCCTGGCCGCTGGCGTGAACCACATCGACACCGCCGCCTCGTACGGCGAGTCCGAGCTGCGCCTGGCGCCCTGGCTGCGCCGCCATCGCGGTGCGGTGTTCCTGGCCAGCAAGACCGGCGAGCGCAGCGCCGACGGTGCCCGGCGCAGCATCGCCGCCTCGCTCGAGCGCCTCGGCGTCGACCAGCTCGACCTGATCCAGATGCACAATCTGGTCGACGAGCCCGGCTGGCAGGCGGCGATGGGTCCGGGCGGTGCGCTCGAGGCGCTGGTCGAGGCGCGGGCGCAGGGCCTGGTGCGTTACCTCGGCGTCACCGGCCACGGCACCTTCGCTGCCGAGATGCACCACCGCAGCCTCGAGCGCTTTCCCTTCGACAGCGTCCTGCTGCCCTACAGTTTCATGATGATGCAGAACCCGGTCTACGCGGCCGACTTTGAAGCAGTGCTGGCGCTGTGCGCCGCGCGCGGCGTCGCGGTGCAGACCATCAAGTCGGTGGCGCGCCGCCGGTGGGGCGACGACGATCCGTCGCGCCGCTTCAGCTGGTACGAGCCGCTGCGCGATGGCGACGCCATCTGCCGCGCGGTGTCTTTCGTCCTGGCGCGCCCGGGGCTGTTCCTCAACAGTTCGAGCGACGCCACCCTCCTGCCGCTCATCCTCGCCGCCGCCGCGCAGCCCGTCGTGCCGCCGCCGGCCGCCGCGCTCGCCGCCGACGTCGCGGCCTACGCCATGCAACCGCTCTTCGTCCGCGGCGTCAGCGACGCGATCTGAATCCTCGCCGAGACGGACGCGACGTCAATCGAATGGGCGGACGAACGGCCCAGCGGTTGGGAGGCAGGGAAACTACCGACAGGGAAAGTCCTGATTGACCGCTCCCGCTCCACCGCACTAGGTCCTCGGCACAGCCGGACCCCATGAGATCCAGGCAGCGACGGCGCGGCAGGTGGGCCCGCCGGGTCCCTGCACGGACGCCGGGGAGGAAGGTGGACAGTGACCGACCCCAAGCCGCGAGCGAGCACGGCGTATCCAAGCCAGTTGATCGAGCGGGAGTGGCAGCAGCTGGCGGAGCGCCGCACACAGGCCGGCTGCGGCGACCCCGCCGCGCCGCCGGTCGGCCTGGCGCTGTCGGGCGGTGGCATCCGCAGCGCGACCTTCTGTCTCGGCGTGCTGCAGGCGCTGGCGCGGGCGACGGTGCTGCGCCGCGTCGACTTCCTCTCGACCGTCTCGGGCGGCGGCTATTGCGGCGGCTTTCTCGGCCGTCTGATCGGCCGCGAGGCGTGGGCCCAGGGGACGCGCAGCGGCATCCGTGGCGCGGAAGCGGAGCTCGCCGATCGCGACTCGTGCGTCGTCAATTGGCTGCGCGACCACGGGCGCTACCTGTCGCCGAACGGTGCCGGCGATGCACAGCTGGCGTTGGCCGTCGTGCTGCGCAACTGGGTGGCGGTCGCGACCGTCCTGCTCATGTTCGTCGCCGCAGTGCTCGCTGCCGTCGTGCTCGTGCGCGTCGTCCTCGATGGCTATGGCGTCCACGCCGTGGCGGGCGTCATCCAGTGGAGTCCCTTCTGGTTGATGGTGCTGCCGTGGACGCTGCTCGCGGTGCCGCTCGGCTGGGCGTACTGGATCGTGCCGCGCGTCGATCCACGCACCAGCAAGGCGGTCAGCCTCGGCCCGCTGCGGCGGGCGGCGCTGATTGCGATTGCCCTGGGCGCGGCGGCCGTCGGGTACCAGTACCAGGGTGCCTGCCTCGCGCTGCCGTTGGCGCCGCTGCTCGGCCTCGCCGCGCTGCTGCTGTGCGTTGCCGGGGCCGTTCTCTGGTGGCTGTGGAAGAGCGAGGGGTGGCGCGATCCGCCGCGGCGCGATCGGCTGGCGCGCAGCTGGCTCTCGCAGAAGCTCGCGGCGACGCTCGTACTGGCCGGGCTGAGCGCGGCGCTGGCGCTGATCGATTCGCTGGGCGAGACGTTGTACGCGTGGCTGAGGGCCGACGACGGCGGCGTCGGCGCCTTCGCTCGCGTCGGGGGCCTGCTCGCCGGCGGCGGCGGCGCGGTCGTCGTCCGTTGGTTGCTCAGCCTGGCGCAGCAGGGCGACGGCAAAGGACGCGTGTCGCTGCCGCTCGGCGTCGTCGCCGGGCTGGCGGCGGTATTGGTCGCCGGGCTGGCGCTGGTCGCGGTGTCGGCCACCGCCCACGCCGTGGCCTGGGGTGGGTTGCTCTGGCCTGGGTGCAACCGGCTCGGCTCGATCGGCGTGCTGCTGGTCGCCACCGGCCTCCTGTCGTTCCTCTTCGGCCGCACCATTCGCTTCGCCAACGACTCCTCCCAACAGGCGCTCTACGGGGCGCGGCTGGCGCGCGCCTATCTCGGCGCCTCCAATCCCAAGCGCATGGTCGGCGCCGGCCGTCGCATCACCGATCCGATCGAGGGCGACGACAGCTCGATGAGCGCCTATGTACCGCACAAGCACGGCGGCCCGCTGCACCTGATCAACGTCACCCTGAACGAGACGGTGGCGGGCGAGTCGCAGATCGAGCACCGCGACCGCAAGGGCCTGGCCTTCGCCGTCGGCCCGGCCGGTCTGAGCGCCGGCGTTCGCCACCACGCGCTCTGGGCCGGCGCTGGCGCGGACACGGACAGCACCAATCGGGTCGAATCCATCGCACCGCGCGAGGGCTTTCGCATCTTCGCGCCGCCCGCGTTGCCGGGGGGCGCGGCGGCGTCGTCGTCGCAGCCGGTGGAATCGCTCAGCCTGGCCACCTGGGTGGCGGTGTCCGGCGCGGCGGTGGCGCCCGGGCTGGGCGCCAAGACCAGCCTCGGCTTCAGCCTCCTGCTGACCGTATTCAACATCCGCCTCGGCTACTGGTGGGACAGCGAGATCACGCCGGCGCAGCGCCGCACGGCGGGTGAGTCGGCTGAAGCCCTGCGTCCCAAGGAGCGCCTGGGCGAGATCATGGCCGGACTCTTTCCGGTGCAGACCAATCTCTTCTACGAGCTGCTCGGCCGCTTCTATGGCCCCAATCGGCGCTACTGGTACCTGTCCGACGGCGGCCACTTCGAGAACACCGCAACGTACGAGCTCATCCGCCGGCGGGTGCCGTTCATTGTCGTCTGCGACTGCGGTCAGGACGCCGACTTCGACTTCGCCGACGTCGCCAACCTGGTGCGCAAGGCGCGCACCGACTTCAAGGCGGAGATCCGCTTCCTCGCGGCGTCGCAGATCCGCGGCCTGCCGGCGGCACTGCGTCCCCATTTCGGCCTGCCGGCCGACTTCTCGCCGCTGTTCAGCCCCGGCCCGACCGGCCGCGCGATCCGCGCGCGGACGACCGGTGCGCGTCCGTGCGCGATGTTGGCGCGCGTCGACTACGACGGCGCGCCGGCCGCGGCCGGGTCTGCGCCCGCGACCGTGATCCTGTTCCTCAAGCCCAGTCTGACCGGTGCCGAGCCCGAGGACGTGCTGCACTACGCCCAGGAGCACGCCGAGTTCCCGCATGAGTCCACCGGCGATCAGTACTTCGACGAGGCGCAGTGGGAGAGCTACCGCATGCTCGGCGACTGCATCGCCAGCCGGCTCTTCGCCCCGGCGGGCGCCGGGGAGTGGACGCCGGCGTCGCTGGCGCCGCCGGTGGTGGACGGGTAGCGGGCCGGCCGGCGCCACCGCAGCAGCCGGTCGCGTCCCGAAATCGGCAGGACGCGGTCATGCCCGTTGACCGGAATGGTGCGGTCGCATACGCCCGATACATGCGTGCGATTCTCTGGCTGAGCCTCTGTCTGCTGTCCCTGGTGCGCGGCGGGCCGGCGGCCGCGCAGTGTCCGGGCGACTGCGACTCCGACGCGCGGGTCTCGATCGACGAGTTGGTGGCCGCGGTGAGCGCTTCGCTCAACGGTTGCCCGGCCGAGGGCAGCGCGGCGCGCCGCTGCGAGCCGCGCGGGATCACCATCGAGCCGGAGGTCTTCAAGCCCAGCCCATCGGAGCCGACGCAGCTCGGTAGCGTTCTGCAGCTCAACGAGGCCATCTACCAGGTGCCCGGCTTCGGCAATACGTTCATGGTGGTGACGAACGAGGGCAACGTCATCATCGACACCTCGATCGTCCTCACCGCGGCGGCGCACAAGGCCGCGCTGCAGGCGATCGACAACGGGCCGGTGCGCTACATCATCCTCACCCACGCGCACGCCGACCACGTCGGCGGCGTCGGGATGTGGAAGCAGCCGGGCACCGAGGTCATCGCGCAGCGCAATCACACCGACTTCCAGCACTACCAGCGCCGCCTGGCGCCGCTGTTCGCCTATCGCAACCAGGCGCAGTTCTCGGTGCTGCTCAACCTCTCGACCCTGCCGCCGTTCGCGGCGCCGGATGCCGCGGTGGTGAACGACGGCGGCCAGATCCTGGCCACCAGGCTCTTCGACACGTTCCACGAGTTCAAGCTGGGCGGGCTGACCTTCCAGATGCTGCACACGCCCGGCGAGACACCCGATCACCTGACGGTCTGGATTCCGGAGTACAAGATCGCCTTCCCGGGCGACAACTATTACCTGTCGTTTCCCAACCTCTACACGTTGCGCGGCACGGAGCCGCGCCGCGCGCTCGACTACGTCAGCTCGCTCGACACGATCCTCAGCTGGCAGCCGGAGATCCTGGCGCCCAGCCACGGCAACCCGCTCTATGGACGCGAGCTGATCCAGGCGACCGTGTCGAGCTACCGCGACGCGATCCAGTACGTGCACGACAAGACCGTGCAGGCGATGAACGCCGGCAAGGACGTGCACACGGTCATGCGCGAGGTCGAGCTGCCGCCGCAGTTCCCGCAATCGGAGGTCTACGGCCAGATCCCGTGGTCGGTGCGCGGGATCTACGAGGGCTACCTCGGCTGGTTCGACGGCAACGTCTCCAGCATGTACGAGACGCCGGTGCGCTCGGTGTATCCCGAGGTCGTCGCGCTGGCCGGCGGTGCCGACGTGCTCGCCGCGCGGGCCGCCGCGCTGGTCACCGACGGCGATCCACAGCGCGCCCTGCACATGGCCGACCTGGCGCTGGCCGCCGACCCCGCCAACGTGGCGGCGCTGCAGGCCAAGCGCCAGGCGGTCGTGCTGCTCGCCCAGAATAGCGTCAACCTGAACGAGCAAGGCTGGCTGAAGGCGGCACTGATCGAGATCGACGCTCGCCTCGCCGCACCGGTGCCCTGAAGAAAGATTTCAACGCGGAGACGCGGAGGCGTGGAGGGCGCAGAGCAGGGCCGATGGATCCTGCTCGAAGCGCGTTGCCCAGAAAAGGCGGAGGCAAACCGCAGAGTGCGCGGATACGCGCCATGGCACGCAGTCGCTGCGGGTTCCCTCCGCGAAATCCGTCAATCCGCGCAATCCGTGGTCGGCGTCTTTCCTTGTTTGTGGCAAAGCCTGCTCGGAGCGCAATGCCAAGCGTGAGCTGACGATCTCGGATTGATTCCGATCCGCGCCCTCCGCGCCTCTGCGTCTCCGCGTTGAAATCCTTTGTCGGGTCAGGGTTGGCCGGCTCCCAGCGTCGTCGCCAGGGCGCGCAGCAGCGCCGCGCCGTCGCCGCGCCAGGCGCTGCCGTGCATGCAGGCGAGGGTGGTCGGGGCTTCGCGCGCCAGGCGTTCCAGCGTCGCGCCGGTGTGCGGCGCGTGGGCGAAGTAGTCGAGCGGGGCGCGGAACGCCTCGCTCGGCCCGAGGATGTCGGATTCGATCAGCGCGGTCTCGCCGGCGCCGCCCTGGGTGAAGAGATCGCCGCACAGGAAGGTGCGCGTCGCTGTCTCC
>JBOHWA010000119.1:0-3101 GCA_050735855.1 Binatia bacterium | reverse complement strand
CCCTACGGTTGGGGTTCGGCGCCGAGTCCTACGGCCGCTTCTCCGCCATGCAATCGAGGAACGCGGTCTGCGCGTGGTCGTCCACAGCCTGGCCGATCGGGCGGGTGCGGATCAGGCAGATGTCGGTGCGGGCGATCTGCGTCAGGCGTTTGTGGTTGGCGTCGCTCAGTTGCTTGTCGGCGGCGAGGCTGTCGAGTTCGTCGAGCATGCTGTGCAGCGCCGGCAGGCCGACGCGGCAGGCCTTGCCGCCGCCGCTGCACGCCCAGTCGCGGCTCAGCGCGGCGAAGCGCGCTTCGTCGTCCGGCGCGTGCTGCGTGAGGCGCAGGGTGGCGCCCGGCGTCGGCAGCGGCTCCCACAGCAGATCGTAGCCCGGCTGGTAGACGCCGATCTCCGCCGCCAGCGTGCCCTGCCGCACGCCGCCGAAGAAGCCACCGAACAGGCCGCCGAAGAAACCGCGCTCGTCGCCCTTGAGCTTGCGCTGCCAGGCGTCGGCCTTGAAGGCGCCATCGGCGCCGGTGCGCACGAGGTCCTGGTGCACGCAAAGGCGGCGGTCGCCGCCGGACTCGGCGTCGGCGGTCCACTGGATGAGCACCTGCGCATCGGCCACCGGCGCGCCGCTGGCGTCGAGCACGCGGCCATCGACGGACTCGGCGCCGATGTGGTGGCAGCCGGCCAGCAGCACGGCGGCGGCCGCCAATACCACTGTGCGTGCGGCGAGCCGTGCTGCGGGCAGCGGTCCTCGGGTGTTCATGACGCCTCTCCTCGGTGGCGCCTGCGGCGCTCTGTGCGTGCAGGCTCGCCCGGATACGGCCGGCGCGCAATCCGGAGCGTGCAAGCCTTCTCGTACAAGACGCCCGCGCGCGCCGCCCGGCAAGCCTTTTCCGCCGGACGGTCGGGCCGGCGCGCCCGGGAAGAAATGGCCGGGCCCGCCGCAGGGTGGGCAAAGCGCAGCGTGCCCACGCGGCTTGCATCGGCAGAACGTAGGGCGGGAGTCATCCCGCCTGTCGCGCGCGTGGAAATGGCGACGTCCGTCCGGATCGCGACAGGCGGGTTGCACCCGCCCTACGGAGCGGCGCGGCGGAGCAGGGGCCTCGCGTAGTCGTAGGATGCACCCCTTGCGTCTGTCGGCATACTTGGCTTGATGGCGCTCCCACCAGGATTCGAACCCGGGTCTAAGCCTTGAGAGGGCTCCGTCCTGGGCGCCGCGCGCGGCGTACTGGCGGCGGCGCCTTGCGCGGCGGCGTGGCGCCGGCCCACTCACGCACCGCCTGCGCGAACAGGCGCAGGGCGGCGGGCGGGTGGCGGTTGGCGGGGTAGTAGAGGCAGAAGCCGGGGAAGGGCGGGCACCACTCGGACAGCACGTTGACGAGGCGGCCGTCGGCGAGTTCCTCGGCGACGAGGTTCACCGGCAGCAGCGAGATGGCGACGCCGGCGACGGCGGCTTCGATCATCAGCTTGATGTCGCCGAGCGTGAGCTGGCCGGGCACGTCGAGCTTGAGGTTCTTGCCGCGCCGCTCCAGCTCCCAGCGGTAGATGGCGCCGCTGTCGAAGCGGTGGCGGATGCAGCGGTGGCGCAGCAGGTCGTTCGGCGTCTTCGGCGTGCCGTGCCGCGCCAGGTAGGCGGGCGAGGCGGTGGGGATCATGCGCATGTCCTCGCCGAAGCGGATCGCCACCATGTCGCGCGGCACCGCTTCGAGCAGGCGGATGCCGGCGTCGAAGCCGTCGGCGACGATATCGACGAAGCGGCCATCCACCACGAACTCCACCTTGATGTCCGGGTAGGCGGCGAGAAAGCCGGGCAGCACATGGCGCACCAGCGGCGCGGCGCCGGTGTGCGGCGTGCTGATGCGGATGGCGCCGGACGGCCGGTCGCGCGCCGAGGCGACTTCCTTGATGGCGTCGTCGAGATCGGCCATCGCCGGGCGCACGCGGCGCAGCAGCTGCTCGCCCTGCCCGGTGAGCGCCACCGAGCGCGTGGTGCGGTTGAACAGGCGCACGCCGATGCGCGCTTCGAGCCCGCGCATGGCATGGCTGAGCGCCGAAGGCGTCACCTCCAGCACGCGTGCCGCGCCGCGGAAGCTGCGCTGCTCGGCGATGGCGATGAACGCCGTCAGCTCGGGAATGCCGGTGCGGGCCATAGGTGAATATTCCTCAATAGCGCATGCCGGATGGCGCGGATTGTTGAGAAATATACTGCACTCTATTCTACCGTCCGCCAACACCCGTAACGGGGCCGCCGGCGCCGCGCGGATCGCCGCCGCGATCGCTGCCGCGTCATCCGCGCGCCGCAGCCTTGCCCCCGGTCCGCCCCATTCCCCCGCCTTCCGCATCCCTGGAGTCCGCACATGAAAACCATCGGCTACGCCGCCCAGTCCGCCAAGACGCCGCTCGCGCCGTGGACCTTCGAGCGCCGCGCGCTGCGCGACAACGACATCGCCATGGAAGTGCTCTACACCGGCATCTGCCACACCGATCTGCACCAGGCGCGCAACGACTGGGGCTGGAGCATGTATCCCATCGTGCCCGGCCACGAGATCGTCGGCCGCGTCATCGAAGTGGGCAGCGCGGTGCAGCGCTACAAGGTGGGCGATCACGTCGCCGTCGGCTGCATGGTCGATTCCTGCCAGCACTGCGACCAGTGCCGCAAGGGCGAGGAGCAGCTGTGCCGCGAAGGCAACACGCAGACCTACAACGCGCGTGACCGCATCAGCGGCGCAGTGACCTACGGCGGCTATTCCAAGCACCTCGTCGTGCGCGAGGAGTTCGCGCTGCGCGTGCCGGAGGGCATGGACCTGGCGCGCGCCGCGCCGCTGCTGTGCGCCGGCATCACCACCTACTCGCCGCTGCGCACCTGGAACGTCGGCCCCGGCTCGCGCGTCGGCGTCATCGGCCTCGGCGGCCTCGGCCACATGGCGGTGAAGCTCGCCGTCGGCCTTGGCGCCGATGTCACGGTGCTGAGCCGCAGCAAGGACAAGGAAGCCGATGCGCTCGCGCTCGGCGCCGACCGCCTGCTGGTCTCCAGCGACGCGGCGGCACATTTACCGATGTCGTCGGCCGGCGGCCGAATGCGGACGGCAGCTTTTCGCTGGTCACGCACAAGC
>JBOHWA010000118.1:0-5575 GCA_050735855.1 Binatia bacterium | reverse complement strand
AACCTGACCGTCACCTTCGATCCGGAGGACGACGCCGGCAGCGCCGCCGGCGGCGGCAACACCACCGCGGCGGCGCGCATCGTCAACGCGATCCCGTTCGTCTGCGCCGCAGCGCCGGGCATGCTCGACGCGCTGCAGGTGCCCCTGGCCAGTGGGCGCGGTCTGGTGCGGTAGGGGGCGTCTACTCCACGGCCGGTTGACCCGCATCGACCGAGGCGGGGTAACGGCCAACGCGAAGGCCCGCGGTGACGGGCCCACGGCGGTGACCACATCGGCGCGCTTCCTGGCCTGCGCCTCCTTCCACGGCGCCGAGGCGGCGTGCTACACGCTCGGCGCGCGAGGAGGTGCCGTGCCGCTGCCCGCAGGATTCTCGCCCATCGACTTCCGCGACTATCACGCCGGACCGCTCAGCGGCTTGCTGGCCGGCGAACGCGGTCGCGCAGCCGGACGTGCCGCCGCGCATCTGGGCAGCCTCGCATTCTGTGTCGGCGGCAGCGCGGTCACCTACCGCCCCGACGCCGGCGGCATCGCGCTCGCCGCGGGCGACGACGACGCCGATACGATCATCGAGCTGGATCTGTTGAGCTGGCAGGGCTTCGCGCACGACCTCGAGGCGCCGGCTGGGCTCCTGTATGCGGGCCGCGCCCGCTGTCGGCGCGGCAACGCCGCCGAGTTCATGGCGTGGGAGACACCGCTGCGGGCGCTCTATCACGGGCGGCGGCCCTACCACCCCGATTGTTCGCGCCTGACCGAGCCGGACGGCGGGCGGCTCGATTGCGGGCGGGTCTTCACCCTGGCGGACGACCGCGCGGCGATGCGCCAGTTCCTGTCCGTCGCCGGGTACCTCTTCGTGCGCGGCGTGTTCGCAGCGGCCGAGGTCGCGGCGCTCAGGGCCGAGGCGGCGGCATTGAAGGGCGAAGCGCGCCAGGGGGACAAGTTATCGTGGTGGGGCAGGACCGCCGGCGGCGACGAGGTGCTCTGCCGGGTGACGCGTGGCTGCACCAAGCCGCACCTCGCCGCACTGCGCGACGACGCGCGCCTGCTGGGGCTCACAGATCTCACCGACGAGCCGCTCGTATACCGGCGTGGCGAAGGCGATGGGGTCGCCGTCATCTACAAGCACCCCGGCATCGCCGAGGGCCTCGGCGACCTGCCGTGGCACCGTGACTGCGGCCTCGGTGGCCACGCCATCGCCTGCCCGACGGCGATCGCCTCCGTCTACCTCAGCGAGGCCACCGCGGCCTCGGGCGAGTTGGTCTTCCTCCCCGGTTCGCGGCACACCGCCTTCAATGCCCACGACCCGCAGTGTCGCGGCGAGCTCCCGGCCGCCCACTTCGCCGCCCAACCAGGGGACGTCACGTTTCACTACGGCGACACCGTGCACGCCGCGCCGCCGCCGGCCGACCCGACGCGCGTGGCGTACCGCATCAGCGCGATCCTCGGATATGCCCGCCCCGACGCCCGCCACCACCGCGGCGAGGGCAGCTACAACGACGTCCTGCACGGGCGCGAGGACGGACAGGTCGACTCCCCCGTCAGCGTCGCCAGGCGGCGCTAGATCGACGGCGAGCAGCGGCAGCGGCGCCTGCGACACGCCGGCGCGACGAGAGGAGAGTGGAGACATGCCATCATCGTATGCGGGATTCACGGCACTGCAGGTCCGCGTCGAGCGCGGCGTCGCCTTCGTCACCATCGATCATCCGCCGATCAATTTGTTCGACGTGGTCCTCATCCAGGAGATGGACCGGGTCGGACGCGAGTTGGAGGGCGATGACGACGTGCGCGTCGTCGTGCTGCAGAGTGCCAACCCCGACTTCTTCATCGCCCACGCGGACGTGACACTGATCCAGCAATTGCCGCAGGAGGTGCCGCCGAAGCCGACGACGCTCGGTTGGTTCCATGCCATGGTCGAGCGCTTTCGCACCATGCCGAAGGCCACCATCGGCAAGCTCGAGGGGCGCGCCCGCGGCGGCGGCAGCGAGCTGTTGCTGTCGCTCGACATGCGCTTCGGCGCCATCGGCCGTGCCATCCTCGGACAACCCGAGGTCGCGGTCGGGATCATCCCCGGCGGCAGCGGCACCCAGCGCCTGCCGCGCCTGATCGGCCGCGGGCGCGCCCTCGAGGTCATCCTGGGGTGCGGCGACTTCGATGCGGTGCTGGCGGAGCGCTACGGCTACATCAATCGCGCCCTCCCGCCGGCGGAGCTGACGCCGTTCGTCGAGCACCTCGCCTATCGCATCGCCTCGTTTCCGCCCTCCGCCATCGCGCTGGCGAAGGCGTCGGTCAACGCGGCGGAGCTGCCGACCGAGCACGGCCTGCTCGAAGAGGCCCACTACTTCAATCAGTCGCTCGCCTTCCCGGACGCGCAGGCGCGCATGGCCGCGTTCATGGCGGCGGGCGGCCAGACGTACGACGTCGAGCTGCGGGGGATCGGCGCCGACCCAGCCACGTGACCTATAGGCTGCGTGCGCCTACCAGCGCAGGTCGGGTAGGTCCCGGAACACCTTGCGGACTCCCGCACTCCAGTCGGCGCTCAGCGCCGTGAAGTACGCGTCGCCCTGATCGAATCGGTGCCGCATTCGAATCTCGAGGCTGTCCCGCTCATAGCAAATCAGGTCGATCGGCATACCGACCGACAGGTTGCTCCGCATGGTCGAATCGAACGACACCAGAATGCACTTCGTGGCATCCGCCAGCGTGGTGGCCGGTTTGATCACCCGATCGATGATCGGCTTTCCGTACTTGGCTTCGCCGGTTTGCAGGAACGGGGTTTCGGCACCAGCTTCGATGAAGTTGCCTTCCGCGTAGATGCGGAACAGCCGCGGCGGTTCGCCTTTGAGTTGCCCGCCGAGGATGAACGAGGCGTTGAAGGCAATGGGATTGTTGGCCAGGAACGGTGCGTCGCGCCGCTCAATGTCGCGCATGGCGTCCGACACCAGGACGGCCACATCGAACATGGTGCGCGCAGTCCACAGATTCGTCGGTCCATCCGGGACATCGCAGCGCTGCTTCAGCACGCTGATCACGGCCTGGGTCCCCGCCAGGTTGCCGGAGCTCAGCAGCACGAGCACACGATCGCCGGCCCGTTCGAACACGGTCATCTTGCAGAACGTGGCGAAGTTATCCACGCCGGCGTGCGAGCGCGAGTCCGACGCGAGCACCATCCCCTGCTCGAGCAGGATGCCGACACAGTAGGTCATGGCCGCACCGTCTCGCGGGCCGACCGTCGACGCCGACCACTGATCCGGCGCGGCTCAGTTCGCACGGATCTCATCCGTCCAGACGTTGAAACTCTCCAGCGTCGAAGGCCCAAAGCTGGTGGTCAGCGCAACATCTGCCGCGTCCCGGCCTCTGGCGATCAGGACGCGCCCGATGCGGGGCGTATTGTTGCGGGCATCGAAGGTGTACCACCCATCGCCGAGATAGGCCTCGAACCAGGCCGCAAAGTCCATCGGCGAATGGGGTGGGGGCGTGCCGACATCTGACAGGTAGCCCGTGCAGTAGCGCGCCGGGATGTTCATGCACCGGCAGAGCGCGACAGCGAGATGGGCGAAGTCGCGACACACCCCCTCGCGATCCTGAAACACCTGGAACGCCGACTTGGTCGGGCTCGAAAGGCCGTAGCCGAATTTGATGTGTCGATGGACGAAGTCGCAGATGGCCTGCACGCGCCCCCAGCCGGTCGGCGCCTTGTCGAACAAGCCCCACGCCGTTTCGGACAGCAGGTCGGTCTCGCAGTACCGGCTGCCGAGGAGGAAGAGCAACGTCTCTTCGGGGAGCACCTCGACTGGCCGTTGCTCGAGCCCGGGCAGCACCGGATCGGGGTGGCCGTCGTCGGACACGATCGCGTCACTGCTCAGCCGCAGCTCTCCCGCCGGTGCCAGGATGCGGCTGCACCAATTGCCGAAGGAGTCGCGATAGGCCTTGATCGGAATGGACGGACTGAGCAGCACGTGGTCGGGCTTGATGAGGTCCGAGGCGCGGCTGTAGTGGATGCTCAACGTCACGATCATCGGCGTCGGTTGCGGACACCGATAGTGCAGTGTGTAGCCGACCTGAATTTGCATGTGGACACCTCGGTGCGTGTGACCCTGAAGTGCTCGCGGCGAATCCGAGGCGATCAGGGGGGGCAGGGCGCCGAGGCTATCACGCGTCCAACACCCGCGGTACCGCCCCCACGAGGACGCGGCCCAGACGCGCGGCCCACCCCTGGATGTCGGATTCGCGTGCGAGCAGATCCTGCCGGATCTCGAGCTCCACATACGGGATGCCGCGCTGCTCACCGTGCACGGTGACGGTGTAGTCGCTGGCGTCGGTCACCGCGTAGGGCTGGTTGTCGCCAACGATGAGCCCGCGCTCGCCGCGCAAGCCCTCCAGCACCAGGCGACCGAGCCGCGAATCTCGCCCGTACAGCACGCCCGCGTGCCAGGGCCGAGCTTCGTCCATGTAGACCGGCGTAAAGCTGTGTAGCGCAATCAGCACGCTGGGGCAGTGGCGTCCGTGGCGCGCCTCCAGCTCGTCGCGAATACGATCGTGGTACGGTTGGAACAGCGCCGCGGCCCGTCGATGGACGTCGTCATCCGAGAGTCCTTCGTTGGCCGCGATGCGGGTGCGCTCCGAGAGGGTGGGGATCGAATCGGGGGCGTTCAGCGGACGGTTCGCGTCGATCACCAGACGCGAATAGTTGTGCATGATCAGGAACGCGTCGAGGCGGGCGGCGAGGCGCCGCCCCAGCTCGGCCACGCCGAGGTCCCAGGCGACATGCGTCGCCAGCTCGTCCTCGGTCAGGCGCAAGCCGGCGAGTGTGTGCGGGATGGCGCGACCGGCGTGGTCGCACGTCAGGACACAGGCAGAGCTCCCGTTGGGGCGCTCGATCAGGAACACGGGCGGGTCATCGTCACCCAGCAGTGCGTCACGGCTCACGAGCGCCGATCGAGGCCGTCGAGATGGGTCTCATGTCGTGCAGCGACTATCCCTCCGCACGATCGCTGCCGTCAATGCGGGAACCCCCTCGTGTCGCTGCTCAGCGACAGGGCTTGCACCGCGCGGTTGACTCGCTCGCGCCGCGCGTGGTCGGATCGCAAGCAACACCGATGGTGGCGGCAGAGCCCTCTGACGACCGCGTGGCCCCGGCGCCGGCGGAGCGCCCGCGCACGCTGTGGGTCATCTTCTCCACCAGCGCCGCGCTGGCCGCGGCCGCGCCGCTCTTGCGCGAGATGCGGCGGCGCTTTCCGCGCCTGGCGGTGATCGCCACGCCGCGCGCTGCCGGCGCCGCGGCAGCGCCGTCGGACGGCGATGCCGCGGCGATCGTGGCCGATCCGCTGCCCTCCGCGTGGCGCGCGGCCGGCGTCCTGCGGCGGCGGAATGTGCGCCTGTTGCTGCTGCTCGATGGCCTCGCGACCGGCGAGGCCGCGCTCTTGCGGGCGGCGCGACGGCGCCAGATCCCGATCGCGCTGCTGGCGGCGCGCGGCGCCAGCTTCGACGCCGCGGCGGTAGGCCGAGTCGAGCAGTGCATCGCGACCGATGCCGCGGCGGCGGCGGCGCTGGCGGCGGCCGGCGTCGATCCGCTGCGTGT